>NZ_JAUBUC010000017.1:4686-78139 GCF_036705285.1 Microcoleus sp. B4-C1
GAGCCTTTGCACCATTTTTTATTTTAAATCAGGCTTTATGAACAGGCAAGATGCCTGTTCCACAAAGACTAAATTTTTTTGTGGAACAGGCATCTTGCCTGTTCTTGATAACGCCTCAATTGTGAACTTTTCTCTTGCTTCGCCTCGAAAGCGGTTCATTATATCCGGCAAAAAACGAAGTGGAGCTTTCGCTTCACCCTTACGAAATCTCCACTTTTATCACTATTCTAGTGGCTGCAAAAACCCTCTTGCCTTCACTCGATTTTACTTGTACAAAACAGCCTCTTTCAAAGTCGCGATCTTACCTAGCGCTTCATCGAGATCCTCTTGGGATGCGCCGTGGGCAACTATTGCATCGGTCAAATGCTTCACAATTGCATCAAAGTGTTCAGGCTGTAAATTCAAACCTGCGTGTGCTTTCTCCATTGAACGGCCTGAGTATTGCTTGGTGCCGCCAAGGGCATAGGAGATAAAAGCAGTTTGATGGCGGCGCTGCTTTTCCATATCTGTATGATCGAAGAAGTGGCTCACTATCTCGTCAGCCAAAACATCGCGGTAAAAATCATCGACTATCTCTTTAATGGCTGGCTCTCCACCCATTTTTTCGTACAATGTTGTTGCCATATCGTTTCAGCGAGTTATTTTTTTTCCCTTACTCTTTAATTATAGCTGGCAGCTTGGCTTTTTTCCACTGTGAAATGTTAATTTAATCTGAAATAATTACTGAGTAACTGTTGCGACTGCTGGTATTTCTTAGACCACATTCTCTAATTGTAAACTTTATTAACGTTCTCTCGCCAGTTAGATATTGTCGATCGCCCTCCCAGCAGTTTTACCTAATGCACGGATTGCTGGTTTTAGCAAGATGTTTCCTATACACCACCAACACGCATCTGTTTTCCAGCTAGCAAACTCAAGAAATCGGTGATAAAACAGAGGCAGGCTGCGATCGCGGAAATTGCGATCGCCCCTGCAATTGGACAAGTTAAAATAAATGGGCGATCGGCTTCCCAGCAGCATCATGTATAATCAAACTGCAAATATAATCGAATCACCACAACGATCGCCTGTATACTGATATTCTGCCGTTGCTAGTCGGTTGCGAGACTTCCGGGCGATCGCCCGCAGTTAAGAAAAACCTTTGACTTAAGTACGCGGACACAAATAAACATTATTATCTCATTGCGAGAAACGAAGCAATCCCAAGTCTGAGCGATTGCTACATTTCTATCTGCTGTTTCCTTGAACTTTGATGATTTTTGAGTGCCTTGAAATACTATAGTCAACATCCTAACGCTTTCTCGATCGACTACCTCAACGACTTGCGAGGAGCAATTCTAGCCTCCCCTTATCTAGCAATCAACAACCTCAATCGCGATTTCATTGGCACAAAAGGGTTTTCCGTCGTGTTTCAACGTGCGGAAATCGCCGAAGTAGAACGGCGGTTCCCCTTGTTCAAACCCTATCTAGACCAAGCATTACTGCCTGAATGCAATGCTTTTTACCTCAACCCTTTGTTGCTGGGTGAAGGTTCCCGCGTCGATCCGCATATCGATCGATCCTTGCGATCGTACTGCAAAACAGTTGAACCTCCCGCAGCCGTCAGCGTTTTATACGTGCAAGTACCGCCGAACTTGCAAGGGGGAGAATTGATACTGCGGCGCAACAAACAGCAAGTCGGCCAGATTAAGCCACAAGCCAACTCGCTAATCTATTTTCAAGGAGATTTGACTCACTCTGTCAACGCTGTTAAAAGTACCGGGACTCGTTTGAGTTTGGTTTGCGAACAGTACAGTTTGAGCGAAACAGAATTGCAAGATATTCCAGGATTCACAGTGGAATCTAGGGCCGCGAAAGCAAAAATTAAGTAATGTTTATTCGCTCCTAGAAGGGTGATAAATTCAGGACACGCTTAACCCGCCGCTTGCATCAAGGGTTCAATCACCGCCAACTTATGTGCTAGGAGATTATCCATAACAACTACTGCGATCCGAGTGGCTTAAGACCGAGCATTATGGGCGAAAGCCTTGAAGGAAACAAAGAATGATGCTAGCTTTATAAATATAGTTTTTTGAGGAGCTAAAGTTCTGAAAAAAGAGGACTTACAAGCTAATGCTGTTTTAATCCGACAGCAGTACCTCAAGAAACCACCCGGCAAAGGAAATGTCGCACTTGCTGAGCTACAGGTTAAGGGAGGTGTAGCCTTTTGTGCAGCAGCAACATCTAAAGGTGGCAAGAAAAGTCCAATTAGGGAAATACCCCAGCCGAAGTCAGCAGGAGGACAATTCGAGCCAGCTATTGATTCTCGAACCCAGCGTATGATGGATACTGATGCTGAGTACAAAGTTTTGTCACAAATTGCTGATACTCTTGAGATGTTCTACGATCTTGAAGTAGAAGGCCAACTCTACCTGTATACTGAGTTCCAGCCATGTGAAAGTTGTAATAGCATTTTGAGACAGTTTCAGGAGAAGTTCCCGCACATAAAGATAGAAGTTTTCTGGGATTACCCGTATCCACCCGAATCTTAAAGAGGAAGAAATCAGTTATGACTTTGGAATACAGCAGTCTTACAGAAAAAAGGTTGTCCTTGTTGCGCCAATTGCCTGAATCCATCCAAGGTACGCTAAGTAGGGTAGGGCAGCAACATTATGAAGAACTCTATGAACCAGAAGCAGAGGATGCAGCTTCACTTCAAGATGCTTTAGATGAAATTCTGGAAGTGTTTCAGAGTAACAACCAAACACTGAGCCACATTCGTTATGTTTGGATGGCGCTGATACTAGCTTCAGTTGTAGAACCAACAGTTCAATATTATCAACCATTAAACTTGCTTCCACAAGAAACTATTAGTAAGATAGAACTCTGGCTCCTAGAAAATCTTGAAAAGATGCTGAATTCTCAAAGAAAGTTTTCTAAGGCTCTAAGAGAGGAAGAGTTTAATGCTCTAGGAGATGGGATTAAAATTGATTATACAAAAGATAAACAACTGGCAAATTTTCAAATAATATTTGAAGCATTAGATGTTTATAGGAGTGCGATTAAAACTTTGGATTACAATCAATCCTTAGAATCATTACTAGATATATTAGAGAATTGTTTAGAGGGCTATGCAATCTTCCCCGGTTCCCACGGACGACGTGAATTATTCGATTGGTGGCTACTAGAGGTTGTACCAGCAAGCTGGTATCTAATGCCTCCTAGTTCTATCTACTCGCTAGATAAATTGGGGACTGAAAAAAATAAGAGTTTTTGTCAGATGAATAAATTGGAGGAAATTAGCTCTGCCATGTGGAAGATTATCTTGACAGCTTCTATCAGTAGACAGAGGTCAAACCTGCGAACTTTCCCTAACAAATTTGAGGATTATTTAAACACGATACCAGGGGATGTTAGACTTGATAAGTGGGCAAGTTAATCTAAGTAACACTGCAAGTATATATAAAGATAGCGTTGAAACTATTTTTAGTTAAAGGAAGGACTGCAATGAGTAAGCCAGAAGATATTATAGCTGAAATAATGAAAAATCTTCACGAAAAAGAGCGCGATCAAGATGTTAATGAAGAGGAAGAAAACAACTATGGAGAGGAATATATTGCCCAGCTTAAATCAGTTTGTAAAAGTTTTCTCAAAAAAGAATCTTTGGAAGTTGGACAAATCGTGAAATGGAAGGAAAACTTAAAAAATAGAAAGCTTCCCCGCAAGAATCAACCAGCAATTGTTATTGCCATATTATATCAACCTGTCATCAGCACTGATAAGGAAGCTGGTAGTCCCTACTTCTTAGAAACTTTAGATATCATTCTTGGGATCGTAGTTGAAAACGGCACCTTTTTAACTTTTTACTATGATAGCAGAAGGTTTGAGCCTTATTAATTTATGTTTATATATTAATGGGGAAACCTTTGAGGAAATGCCCGTTTAGTCAGCATAAATATTGAAAAAATAACGAAAAATCCTGTTAGATTTGCTGATTCAAAACGGGTTGATTTTTGATGGTTTAGGCTGGGTAAAATGCCAGAGGCGATCGCCTTACCAATAAAAACCGCCAGATTAATTTAAACTGATTAAAAATTAGGCTGCGAAAATCCGATGATCCACAAGAAGAACCGCAAAAAGTTACCTTTATTGGCAGCATTCTTAGTCTCGCCATTTATTTCTTGGTTCCTGAGTACGATCGCCCTATTTCTCAGTCTCTGGATCATCATACCAGCACCCACGATGTTCCTGTACCCTTTGGCGGTGGGAGCACCAGAAATCAGTCCTTGGTTGGTTGGTATCAATACGATCGCCCTTTTGCTGAACCTGCTCAGACGGCATCAAGGCAAAGTCTACATTATTTTGTCAATTTGTAACCTGTTCGCCCTAATCCTGGGCCTGCTACCCCTGATTCAGTTTCCAGCAGCCAATGCAGCCATCGCTACCCAAATGCAAGCAGTTTTAGGGGAAAACTATTTAGCAGCCCTTCCTCAAGCCGATCGCGCGCAGCTACGCCCTCAACCGTTTATCCTCGCAGATGCGTTCCGAGGAATTCCCATCAAAGAGGTTAGGATCGATCGGGCTATTGGATTTGCCAAACCTGACGGAGTTTCACTACAATTAAACCTTTACCGGCCGATGCAAATTGGCAAATATCCGGCGATTATCACACTCTACGGGGGAGCTTGGCAAAGAGGCAATCCCGATGCCAATGAGGAATTCAGCCGTTATATGGCCGCCCAAGGCTATTGTGTGGTTGCAATTGCTTACCGCCACGCTCCCAAGTATCGATTTCCTGCTCAGCTTGAGGACGTACAAGCTGCTCTTTCCTATATCAAAACTCATGCTGCTGATTGGGACATCGATCTCGATCGAATTGCTTTGATGGGAAGGTCTGCCGGTGCCCATTTAGCAATGCTAACTGCTTATGATTCTAGTGTGCTTCCAGTTCGAGCCGTGGTCAACTATTACGGGCCAAATGACCTGATTCGGGGATACAATGACCCACCTTTTCCTGATGCCATAAATGTTCGAGCCGTCTTGCGTGCTTTTCTGGGAGGAACCCCAGACGAACTCAATGAGCTTTACCGTCGGGCTTCTCCCATAAATTATATTAAACCGAATCTTCCCCCTTCTCTACTGGTTTATGCAGGTCGCGACCATATCGTTCAGCCCAAGTTTGGTCGATCGCTCTACCAACGATTGCGAGCCACGGGCGATTCCCTACGGGATAGCTTCGCTTCACGGGCTATTTTGCTCGAAATTCCTTGGGCTGAACACGCTTTTGATGCAGTTTTTAATGGCCCGAGCAATCAATTAGCTTTGTACTACACAGAACGCTTTTTGGCTCATGCTCTAAAGTCTTCGGATTACCAAGGAGTTAAATAAAAATTATCAACTTACTCATTTAGGATCAATAAACTGCGGCTATAACAGTTTAATAAGTTCCCAAATCTCGTAAAGATTTCTACGGCAAATTGTCGCACCAACTTTTAGAAGAGTTGCAAGACTTTATTTATTATATAGCGGTTCTCAAGCGTGGTGAGGTATGCCCTATGCCCTATGCCCTATGCCCTATGCCCTATGCCCTATGCGAGTACGATCGCCCTTAGTTTGAGCGCCCCGCGTCCTGTTAAACTGAAACCCTGCGGTTGTGTGCGCTTGGTGCGATCGACCTTTCTGAAAAAAACCTAAAATTCTGTAGCATACAATACATTTATTTGGTTAATGATTGTTTAAACTCTCCAAGTGTAGATTGTGTACTCTCCATAATTCTCCAAAACTCCTAAACGAGTGCGTTGTTTGCTGGACTGCGATTTATCGATCGTCGAACCGTTAAAAACCATAAGTAGTTTTGACCTGAATTCATCGGAATTGATTCGCACAAAATTTTTGAGCTGACCAGGGTAAAGATTAATTACTAAATTTGTGCAGTGCAGACATCTATAATGTTGACTCAAGTTTGTACAGGCTCTTGCCATCTATCTTCTTGCTAATAACCGAAATCCAACCGCATCTCACACTGGATTCTCACGCCCGGTGGACGGCGAAGTGATTGCGCCTCGCTCATCCAATCTTGTAGAGCCTGCCAAAAAAGGCATTCTCGCAAAAGTTAGCTTTGACAAAAAATGTTGGGTAAATCTCATATGTTGCACCATTCTCAATTAGCCTTTTATGAACAGGCTGGACGGCCTGTGAAGCGAGAAAATTGATCTCTTGTGGAACGGGCATCTTGCCCGTTATTGAGAATGGTGCAAAATCTTAGGTAAATCCAACATATTCGTCAATCGTTAGACTTTTGCTAACATCTATTTTTTCTCAACTACTCGTCCCGCAATACCAATAAAAATAACCATGAGTGGAAACGAATCGCGCGTTCAAGCAATTTCTCAAATCGTCAACCGCAAACTGATGCCTAGTCGGCCTCCCAAGCGGCTAGAAGATATGTGGGCAACAGACGTTTTTACTCTGAGCAAGATGCAAGAAAGTCTGCCCAAAAGCATTTTCAAATCAGTAAAAAACACCGTTCAAACCGGCCAAAAACTCGATGCTTCCGTAGCTGATGTAGTTGCAGTAGCAATGAAAGATTGGGCTATTTCCAAAGGAGCCCTCTACTACGCCCACGTATTCTACCCGCTAACCAACGGCACCGCCGAAAAGCACGACGGTTTCATCTCAGTGCAAGGCGACGGTTCCGTCATCTCAGAATTTGCAGGCAAAGTTCTCGTACAAGGCGAACCCGATGGTTCCTCATTCCCCAACGGCGGCATTCGCTCGACTGCGGCCGCTCGCGGATATACAGCCTGGGATGTCACCAGCCCTGCTTATGTCATGGAAACAGACAACGGCATGACATTGTGCATTCCCACTGTTTTCATCTCCTGGACAGGTGAAGCCTTAGACAAGAAAACGCCGCTTTTGCGTTCGATTGCCGCCATGAATAAAGCAGCAACTCGAGTGTTAAAGCTACTAGGCAATACCGAAGTTGCTCCGGTAAATTCCAGTTGCGGTTCCGAACAAGAATACTTCCTGGTAGATGCCAATTTCACCAACAACCGCCCCGATTTACTGCTAGCAGGT
This sequence comes from Microcoleus sp. B4-C1, assembly GCF_036705285.1. Lineage (NCBI taxonomy): Bacteria > Bacillati > Cyanobacteriota > Cyanophyceae > Oscillatoriales > Microcoleaceae > Microcoleus > Microcoleus sp. B4-C1. Next base: position 11,746 of record NZ_JAUBUC010000017.1, read on the forward strand.
CGCACCCTGTTTGGCAAACCTCCTGCCAAAGGTCAGCAATTTGACGACCACTATTTTGGAGCGATTCCAGAGCGCGTTCAAGTCTTCATGCAGGAAGTAGAAGAAAGAATGTACCGGCTGGGAATTCCTGCCAAAACCCGCCACAACGAAGTAGCTCCCGGTCAGTTTGAAATTGCACCAGTTTTTGAAGCGGCAAACGTCGCCAGCGACCACCAACAATTAACCATGACAATTCTCCGCAACACTGCGAAGAAACACGGTTTTATGTGTTTGCTGCACGAGAAGCCTTTCGCCGGCATTAACGGTTCTGGCAAACACGTCAACTGGTCGATCGGCAATGCCACCCAAGGAAACTTATTAGACCCAGGCGATACACCGCACTCGAACATACAATTTCTAGTTTTCTGCGGCGCTGTGATTCGCGGAGTTCACAAATACGGGCCGCTATTGCGCGCGGTAGTTGCTACTGCCAGCAACGACCACCGATTGGGTGCAAATGAGGCTCCACCAGCAATTATCTCTGTCTATTTGGGTTCGCAATTAGAAGATATCTTCGGGCAAATTAGCCGGGGAGAAGTTAAGGACTCTAAAGGTCGGGGAATTATGAACTTAGGTGTAGAAACACTGCCTACTTTCATGAAGGATGCTGGAGACAGAAACCGGACTTCGCCCTTTGCTTTTACTGGAAACCGGTTTGAATTCCGGGCAGTAGGTTCCGGTCAGTCTGTTTCCGGGCCACTGGTGGCGATGAATACAATTCTTGCAGATTCTTTGGACTGGATTGCTAACAAATTAGAAAGCGATTTGGCTAAGGGAACTGAACTGAATGCTGCCATCCAAACCATTCTCAAAGAAGTGATGGACGAGCACGGTGCGGTTGTATTTGGTGGCGACGGCTATTCCGAAGAATGGCACAAAATGGCCGTTGAGGAACGGGGTTTAGCTAACTTGCGGACTACGGCAGATGCTTTACCCGTGTTGAAGGAAGGATACATTGAAGACTTGTTTGAAAAGACAGGTGTTCTGACTCCCGTTGAATTGGAAAGCCGTTACGATGTTTATGCTGAGCAGTATTTGCTGGCAATTGAAGTCGAAGCAAAACTGGTAATCAGCATCGCAAAAACCATTATTTACCCCGCAGCGGTGAGGTATTTAGCGGAACTTTCCGGCACGATTTCTAAATTGAAAGAGATTGGGATTGAACTGGAAAAGGAAACTGCCGAAAAAGTAGCGGTCTTGCTTAAGTCCATGATGGATACTGCAAGCAAGTTGAGCGCTGCTTTGAGCAAGCACGATTTTGCTTCGACAGAAGACCATATGCAATATGCTTCGCAAACAATTCGTCCTTTGATGGATGAGGTTCGCCAGTATGCGGATGCCCTGGAAGGTGAAGTGGCTGATGATTTGTGGCCTCTGCCTACTTATCAAGAAATGCTGTTTGTTAAGTAAGAGCAAACAAATTCGGTTAATTGCAGGTTAGAGTTGTAAGGACACGGCAGTGCCGTGTCCTTACTTGTTTTTGAGGTTAAATGAGTGGTACGCTGAATCGGCCAGAGTCATTAAGTGCGAGCTAGAGTAAGAGTTGTAAAAATTGTTGAGATACCCTTCAACAAATTTATCGGCGTAGAAAAAGTAATATTGCTGCGAAAAGCTATTATGCGAATTCAATCTCTCTTGAAACAAATGACTCTGGCGGCTCTAGCTCTGATTTTTGCGATCGGTTGCAGTCGATCGACTCCGAACGTAAACTCTTCCCCGGAAGCAAGTACCTCTAGCAGCTTTAGAGTGGCAATGGTCACCATAGGACCTAAAGATAACCACAGTTGGGCTCAATCCTGCTTTGAAGGATTGAATCTAATCAAAGATAAATTTAATGCTCAGGTAGACATTACTGACAAAATTGACGGTGAACATAGTGAAGCTGCCATTCGCAAATATGCCCAGTCAGGCTATGACCTGGTAATTGCCGCCAGTGGTGCCTATATCAAAGCTGCCGAAAAGGTCGCTAAAGAATTTCCGCGAACGAAATTTGCCCTGATTACAACGCATCCAGGGAATAACAGAAATTTGGGGGCTGTTGCCTTTCGATCGGGTGAGGTGGGCTACCTCACAGGCGCTTTGGCTGCCATGAAGACCAAAAGCAATAAAGTTGGCTATATTGTGGGTGCACCTTATCCGGTTTACCAAGAAGAAGAAGCCTTGTTTAGGCGGGGAGTGAAGGCAACGAATCCCTCTGTTCAAGCCTCGACTGCTTTTCTCAACACTTGGAGTGATACGGACAAAGCCACCAAAGTGGCAACGGATATGGTTGCATCTGGAGTAGATGTTTTGACAATCAACGCGGATGAGGCAGGGTTAGCCGCGCTAAAAGCCGTTACGCAAAAGCCAGGAGTCCTTGTAATTGGTTGGGGAAAGGATCAGTACAAACTGGCTCCCGGCAAAGTCCTAACTAGCGTTCTGGAGGACATTCCCAATCTGGTGCTCAATGCGGCGGTGTTAACCCAGGAAGGTCGCTGGGAAGGAAAACTTTACAAGTTTGGGCTCAAGGAAAAAATCTACGACTTTGCCCCTTTCCGTGGTAGTCTCACGTCTCAGGAAGAGGACACTTTCAAGATTATCCGAGATGCTGTGACGACTGGCCAAATTGATGTTTCTCCTTAGTGTACCGATTAATTGGTTTACAAATATTGATTCTAAGTCCGATGCAAAATCAACGCAACGAGCGCGTTCTGCCGATCGCCAGAAGCTCCCGTTCTCATCCCTGGCAACGCTTCTTTTCTATTGCAAATCAGCTCCGCTATGGTTTGATATTTTTGGTTCTCCTGAGCTTACTGCCCACAGGTGGTTTGCTGATCTACCTCAGCTTTCAGGCGCAGATCCAGCAATCGCGATCGCTCCAAGAAGAGCGTAGCCAGACAGCAGCAGGGCAGATTGATAATTATTTAGATGACTTGAAACGAAAACTGAGCTATTTAGCTAGGGTTAAAGGACTCACAAACTTTCAACCTCAAGCGCAGCAGAGCCTGTTGGAAGGGTTAATTCGTCATCATGATGCTTATGAAGCCGTTGCCATTTTGAACCGGAAGGGACAAGTTGTCACGTCAGTTTCACCCTACGAACCGTTCAAGTTAGAAAATCCAGCCAATTCGCCACTGTTTATTCGTGCTTTTAAACAACAGGAAGATTATGTCAGTCCTGTAGAAATTAATCCTCAAACAAACCAACCCACAACCATTTTGGCGGTTCCGATTCGGAATGAGCGAGATGAGGTGGATGGGGTGCTATTAGCGCAGGTAAATCTCAACTTTCTCTGGTTTGTTGTTTCCCAAATCGAGGTTGGCAAGACGGGTTATGTCTATGTAGTTGATGAGCGTAATTTTCTCATTGCTCAAAAGGGTAGTAAGCCAGAAACTTTTCAGTTTCAAGATATTTCTAAGCGTCCCTTTTTTCAATTTTTGAAAGCATCGGAAGATACTAAGCACCTTAATGTTTATCTGGGTCTAAAGCAGGTAGAAGTATTGGGAGCCAGTACCTTAGTTCGGAGCGTGAATTGGACGGTGGTTGTAGAACTGCCAACGGCTGAGGCCTATGCTCCCGTTTACCAAATGCTCTCAATTATGGGAGGCTCATTGATGGTGGTGATGATCGTCGCTGTTGGCATTGGCTTTCTATTTATTCGGCAAATTGTGGTGCCACTCCAGCGCTTAACCACGGCAGCTACTGAACTCAGTGCGGGGGAATTAGAGACGCGGGTCAACATTGATAGCCAAAACGAACTGGGGACATTGGCGATCGCCTTTAACACTATGGCAACCCAGTTAGAGGAACTGATTACAGCAGTTGAAGTGGAACGGAATTTTGTTTCAGCAATTCTTGAAATTGCAGGTGCCCTGGTAGTTGTTCTCGACCCGCAGGGACAAATCGTTCGCTTTAACCGAGCTTGCGAACAAATGACTCATTACTCGTTTAGTGAAGTGAAAGGGCGCTACTTTTGGGACTTGTTCCCGAACTCAGACTTAGCAGGACTTGCCAAAACTACTTTTGAGTCTTTGCAATCTGGTAATTTTCCCCAGCAGTATGAAGGCAGTTGGATGAGTAAAGATCAACAACTCAGACTGATTGCCTGGTCAGATACTGCTTTACTGGATAATCAAGGTGAAATTGAGTACATCATCAAAACAGGCATTGACATTACTGAACGGAAACAGGTAGAAGAAGAACTCAAAGCGTCGGAACAGCGACTATCTTTTCTATTCCGCCAAACTTCACTGGCCGTGGTGGAATGGGATTTAAACTTTCAAGTCACGGCCTGGAATCCAGCGGCCGAGCAGATTTTTGGTTACACGGCTCAAGAGGCGATCGGACACCATGTCACAGAATTAATTGTGCCTGCGTCTGCCCGAAAGGTAGTTGATCAAGTTATGAACGAGTTGTTGGTTCAGGTTGGAGGAATCTATAGCGTCAACGAAAATATTACGAAAGACGGCCAAACCATTATTTGCGAATGGTTCAATACACCTTTAGTAGGGAATGCTGGAAAGATTGTGGGAGTTGCATCCTTGGCACTGGATATTACTGAGCGCAAGCAAGCCGAAGCTGCATTAAGGCAAGCAAAAGAGGAAGCTGAGGTTGCACTCAAAACCTTACAGCAAACTCAGGCACAGCTTATTCAGGCAGAGAAAATGTCTGGTTTGGGGCAACTTGTTGCTGGTGTTGCTCACGAAATTAATAATCCAGTCAACTTTATCTATGGCAACCTGAGCCATACTGCGGACTATACGCAAAATTTACTAAAGTTGATTCAGCTTTACCAGCAAACCTATCCAACTAATACCGAAATTCAGGAAAAAATTGAAGAGTTCGAGCTGGACTTCATTAGTGAAGATTTACCCAAAATCCTGACTTCAATGAAGGTAGGAGCCGATCGCATTCGTGAAATTGTCCTGTCGCTACGAAACTTCTCGCGGCTGGATGAGGCAGAAATGAAGCCAGTTGATATCCACGAGGGAATTGACAGCACATTGATGATTTTGCAAAATCGACTGAAGGCGAAATCGGATCATCCTGCTATTGAAATTGTTAAAGAGTACGGCGACTTACCGCTGGTAGAGTGCTATGCCGGACAGTTGAACCAGGTCTTTATGAATCTTCTGGCAAATGCGATCGATGCTTTAGAAAACTACGACAATCAGCGTTCTCGAAAAGACATCCAAACAAATCCCAGTCGCATCACTATTCGGACTAAGCTAGTCACAAAGGAAACTGGGCCCAATTGTTCTAAAAACGTGGTGATTCAAGTTCAAGACAATGGGCCAGGGATGACGGAAACTGTTAGACAACAGGTGTTCAATCCCTTCTTCACCACCCAACCAATTGGTAAAGGAACTGGATTAGGACTATCCATCAGCTATCAAATTGTAGTTGATAAGCATGGTGGCTTACTCCAGTGTTTCTCTCAACCCCATCAAGGAGCAGAGTTCCGCATTGAAATTCCTGTGTTACAAAGCGGTGCTGTAGCACTCGTGGGTAAATAACTGCGATCGCATTCTCTGAAGTGGTTGTCACCCCGTCTGAACCAGGAGGCGAATGAGTAGCAAGGGAGACGATCGCCGCCAAGTGATTCAATACCAGCAGATCGCCCCCAACCACCTCAAAACCGACTTAATATCACCCGGTAATCAAACGATTTTCTCGCTAGAAAGTTCGCCACTAGCAGGAGGCTCTACCGTATCGCCAAAGGCAACCCGCAGAAAAGGCGGCGCTAAAAATGTCGTCAGAATCACCATGATAATAATCGAGACTTCTAACGGTTTATCCAAAATCCCACTCGCGGAACCGATGCCAGCAAAAACTAACCCGACTTCGCCCCGAGGAATCATCCCCACTCCGATCGCCAATCGATTGATTCCCGGCAGACCAAACACCACCCAACCAGTAATCAGCTTGCCCAAAATCGCAACCACAATCAAAAATACGGCAATCAAAAGGCCAGCCCGATTATCTGGCACTGTTGGGTTCAAAACCCCCAAATCCGCGCGAGCTCCCACGGTTACAAAAAAGATGGGAACCAGCAAATCCGCGATCGGCTTCACCAGTTCATCCAACTCGTTGCGGGCATCGCTTTCATCCAACACCAAACCAGCCGCAAACGCACCCAAAATCGCTTCGAGATGAATTGCGTTGCCCAGAAAAGCCATGAAGAAAGCAAAGACAAATGCCGGGATGACTATATTGCCGCGAGTTTTGAGTTTCTCCACCACCGCAGTGAAGCTTTTGTTGAAGATGCCGCCCAACAGAATAGAACCCAACAGAAACGCAGTTGCACTGACAATCAAATAGATGACATTAACAACATCAATTTCACCGGTTTTCGCTAAACTGGCGACAACAGCCAGGACAATAATTCCTAGCACATCATCAATCACCGCTGCACCAACAATGATTTGACCTTCTTTAGATTTGAGTTGTCCTAATTCCGACAAAACTTTGGAGGTAATTCCGATGCTGGTTGCCGTCAAAGCAGCCCCCGCAAAAATCGCCGGAATCGCCGCCGTGTGGAAAATTATCATCAAGCCCGCAGTACCAGCGGCAAAGGGAACTGCCACGCCGGCACAGGCGACAACGACGGCTTGAACCCCCACTTCTTTGAGTTGTCTGATATCCGACTCTAAGCCAATTTCAAACAGCAGAATAATCACGCCTATTTCAGCCAGCACTGAAATGACTTCACTCTGCGATTCAAACACACTGGTGAGGGCGGCAGGAGACAGATGATTAATCGATTGCACAACTGTCATAATCCCTGAGTCTGAGGCTGACAGCCCTGCTTCGGGAAAAATGACCAGGTGTAAAGCAGATACGCCAACAATTACCCCTGCTACAAGTTCACCCAAAACCGGTGGCAAATCGAACTTTTTAGCCGCTTCCGCGCCTAATTTACTGGCGAGATAAATCACTACCAAAGTGAGCAAAACTCCGCTCAGAACGATCGGCGAATTTTCGGCTTCGACTGTTGCTAACAAAGGTATGGGAGCAACTAGGGATGCCATACCAGAACTTAAAGCTGTAATTGTATGGTTCAAAAACATGGTTACGATGATGGTAAGAAATACGATTCTACGCTGACTGTTGACTGTTGACTGTTGATTGTGAGTCGGAAAATTGATAACTGTTACATATTGGGTAGCCAGTTAACTCGACATGATTATCAAGCAAAGCTTGAAGAACCCAAATCTGGGGGTACATCCTGCCACCGCCCTTGTCCGACTGCTTGAATTGCTTCTTTTAGCAAGATATCGCCGGTATAAATTGCCCTACCGACGATCGCACTTTTGACACCAATTGGTTCCAAAGCCAGCAAACTCAACAAATCGGCGATCGAACTAACGCCACCGGAAGCAATCACCGGAATCGAAATAGCGTTAGCAATTTCGCGTAAAGAGTCCAAATTCGGCCCTTCCATAGTACCGTCACGGTGAATGTCGGTGTAAATAATTTCAGCCGCCCCTAACTCGGCCATTTTTTGCGCCAATTCTGTCGCTAAAACTTCCGAAGTTTCTAGCCAGCCTCTAGTAGCAACTTTACCATTTCTGGCGTCGATGCCAACCAGAATTCGATCGGGAAATTCGGCGCACAATTCGCCGACTAATTGCGGTTGTTCGACGGCGACAGTGCCGAGAATGACGCGCCGAACGCCTAAATTAAGGATACCAGCAACAGAAGCGCGATCGCGCATTCCCCCACCTACTTGACAGGGAACGTCTACTGATCGGACGATCGCTTCAATGGCTGCTTGGTTGACTGGATGACCGGCTTTAGCGCCGTCGAGGTCTACTAAATGCAGCATTGTCGCGCCTTCATTTACCCACTGTCTCGCGACTTCGACGGGGTTGTCGTTAAAAGTTTGAGACTTCGCGTAGTCTCCCTGATACAATCTGACGCATTTTCCATCCAATAAGTCGATCGCTGGAATTACATTCATGATTTTTGCTCAAATTGCTAATTATACCAGTTAAAAAACACAATGCAACTTTAACATCCCACCCATACATAATCATTTATTATAAATTTTATAAGCTAAAGTAAAACATTATTACCATTCGTTAATACCATTTATCTTTGACATTCGCAGCCGCTATTTAAATGAAACATAATCGCCGCAGAAAGCGTTGACCATAAAGGAGTATTGACATCGGCTTGTTGCAAAGCTTCGGCCGTCCAGTCGTTGCAAGTTTTCCAAATAGAGTAACTGCCTTTTGCTTCATAAAAACTATCGCTGTTGCCGTAGCCGTAGCTAATTTTAATTTTATTACCTGCTGCGTCTAATTGGAATGAATTTTTAATAAATTTTACCAGTCTCAGATAATTTTCGCCGCTAATTTTTACACATTTGGTTTCTATACTTTGGGGGAAAACCCGATAACTTTGAACGTGTAGGGTAGACGGAGTAGGGAGAAATAGAGCTTTGAAAGCTGTAACTGGGTTGATACTTGCTGATGTGGGAGTTTCCAACATAAAAGCTCGATCTCCCCAGCCAAAAGACAAATATTTATAATCATAATTCGCATCCCGCCCTATTTCTATTAGCGGTAAAAATTGATTCCAGTCAAAATATTTATTTTTAACTGGAACAATGATTTCGGTGTGAATGCCTTGGCTGGAAACGTATAGAGACATGGTGCAATCTGCTTGCGAGTAATTTCCCCACTTTGTGGGAGTGAGATAGCCAATTGTTAGGAAAGCGCTTAAAGATAAGATGACAATTCCTAAGCGCTGTATGCTTTTTCTCATTTTAACCGTGGGTTTCAAATTCTGGCTTCTGAGGGCGGGCGCTGCATCTTTGTGGGAAAGAATTCTTGCAAGGCAGAATTGCGCTGTTCCGGGGTTTCCTTCGCCCAATTCGACAAACTTTCGTAGAAAAAGAACGACACGCCAGCGAAATCTCTTTTTCGCACTTCTTGCACTTGTTCTTGAATTTGTTTGAGGGGAACAGAATTATTTTTAAGACCTGTTAAAATGCCGATCGCAGTTGGAATATTAAGTTTAGCCAGTTTAACTTCTTCCCGTTCCAGTTCGGCACTAAAACGCTTGATATCGCTGCGATAAACCTGCAACACAATTTCGTCGATGTAGCCGCGTCTTTCCCAGGTAAACCAGTCCTGCAAGTGGGCGGGTAAAGCAAAGTGAAAAGGGTTCGGAGATAAGCTGACAATACATTTTTCTTTGCGGGATTTGATGGCGCGGGAAACTCTGCCCACGAAGTCGTTGATTTTGTCAGCGCGCCAGCGCACCCAGAAGGTTTCGCGGGGGTCGTTGGAGGGAGGACTTTTGATTTGTTGCTGATACATTGACACGGTTAACGGCTCGTAGCCAAATTCTACGGGCAAGCCGAAATGGTCGTCAAATTGAATGCCATCTATATCATAATTATCGACAATTTCTAGAATTAAATCTGAGATGAATTGCTGGACTTCGGGATGAAAGGGATTCAGCCAAACTCGATCGTGTTTGCCTTCTTTCCAAATAGTTGAACCGTCGCGCCGCTGCGCCAGCCACTCTGGGTGAAGTGTGGCTAATTCCGATTCGGCGGGAGCCATGAAACCAAACTCAAACCAGGGGATTACTGCTATACCTTTTTGGCGGGATTGTGCTATAATTTCTTTGAGGATGTCTCGGTCTTTCAATCCGGGCGAGGGGTCGATCGACTGTCCGAATACTCGTTGGGCTGCATCGCTGGGATAAAGCGTATAGCCTCCTTGCCACACCGTGGGATAGATGGTATTAAAATTGAGTTGATCCAGTCGATTTACAGCGTCAATGATGTTGTTGCGGGAGAAGATAACGTCGCTGTCAATGTTAGTCAGCCAGACGCCGCGCAATTCGGTTGTTGGGGCTTTGGGCGGGGTTTGAGCCAACAAACGCGGGGATAATATGGCGGAGGAGGTAAGGGCGATCGTAAAAACAACTATTAAAGCCAGTATCCGCTGCCATTTGTGCAGTTTAATCATCAATTTGTCGCAAATATGATTATTTTTAGACTGATATTTTACCGTATAATTAGCTTGTTAGGGTGCGTCAGCTAGGGTTATTTGATTAAAAGTCGATCGAACATTTCCTGACGCACCTACTATTTTTGATATTATTGGGGGTCAACGATGGTACCCATAAATAATATTGTTCCTGTAGTATGGTCTTGAATGGCACAAAAGAATGGACGGTCTACATTCATTTGAAAAGGCACACCGAAGCTTACCTCCATTGAAGTCACTGCGGCTGCTTCTGTACCTTCTTCGTTCACTTCCACAAAGGTTTTGTGTTTTACTGAATCTACTGCTACGTTGTCATCAGTCATCGGAGAAAAGTCGGCTTTTGAGATATCAAAAATTCCTGCCATTCCCAAAGCTATGAGTGTGCTGTTGAGTTCAACTTCATACTCCATTTTGAAGCGCGGTATTTCAATTCTTCCATCTTCCCTCCCAAATTTCAAAAAGTGCATCCATTGATTCCAGTTTTCTGGTGTTAATTCCTGCAAGAAAGTTGCCAAATTGCTATTGGAATCGGGCAAGAAAATATACATAGCCAGAGCGCGTTCTTCTCCGTAAGGTAAACTGACTGCTTGAAATTTGTCTGTTTCGTAGTACCCATAACTGCCTGCCTGAGACATCATCGGATGCTGCTTGGAAGTGCCATCGGGCAAAGAGAAAGTTTTGTTGGCAGTTTGAGATTTATCAAAGGGCGTTTCCCAGTTGCCTTTGAAATAGATGGCGTTAATCAAAAACAAGAGTTGATCGGGGCTAATTTGATTGACTATTCGATCAATTTTTCCTTGAGTTTTTTGGCTTACCCAGTCGTTAATGATGCTGGGAGCTTGCGGATTCATAAAGTCGAGTTCGGTAAGATTAGCTTTGTAGTATTCTTGATTTGTTTGCAGAAATTCTGGTTTGAAGGAGAAGCCTTGTTTCGCCCAAAGCGAGTTGGCAATTGATACTTGGACAGTGGGGTCAACTTTCTGCAAACTATTTTGCAAAGCTTGATTTGCTGAGTTGATTTCTTGGGGAGTCATTCCCGTTAATTCGAGAACTTTTGTCATTTCTTGTTTCGTTTCTCCGCTTACTCCGTTGTATGTCATTGATAGTGCGAGGGCGACAGAAGTAGGGGAAATAAAGATATTTTGATTCGGCTGTTGTTTGCTGAGGGTGTTCAACAAGTTAAAACCAAATTTGGTATTAGCTGCAACAAGTCTGGCGTCTACATTTATCTGGTTGTTAGGGGGTGTCATGGCTAGTGCTTCTGAGTGATTGGGATTTGCGAGGTTGATTGCGTTAATTTTTAGTGGCGGCGCTAATTATGTGATTCTACCGGACATGATATCATATTCTATTGGTGAATTTTTTAAGAATAACCTTGCAGGTTCATGACTTTTCGATAGTGGGCTTCTATTTCACTTACTGTTTGCGATTGACGCTTGCTAGTCCACTCGCTGCGATCGAATAATTCCCGCCTCAAAGCATCAACATCGATCGTTTTCACCTTACCTTCTGCGACAATTTGCTTGCCGTTTACCCAAACGCTGTCTACCGCATTAGTCGGGCGTCCCAATATTAGCAAGCCGATCGGATCGGTGCGCGGCAGCAATGATAAACTGGTTAAATCATACAGCACAAAATCTGCTTTTTTCCCGACTGTCAGCGAACCCATTTCATCGGCGAGATTCAAGCCTTTTGCTCCTCCCAGCGATGCCATTTCTACAGACTGGCGCGGTGTAATCCATTGGCGGTAATCCAAATCCGTGATATTGTGCAAAATCGAACCAATTTTAATCGCTTCCAGCAAATCTTGAGAGTCATTGCTAGCAGCGCCGTCGCAACCAAAAGATACGTTTACTCCCGCTTGACGGTATTTCAAAATCGGTGCAATCCCGCTTCCTAGCCGCAAGTTGCTGAGGGGATTGTGTACGACTGTCGCTCCAGTTTCGGCCATAATCGCAATGTCGGAATCGTCCAGCCAAACGCAGTGCGCTAAGGAAGTTCGGGGACTCAAATAACCAATTTTTTGCAGGTGTTCGACAGCGCTACAGCCGTATTTTTCGTAAGCTAACTGTTTTTGAGCGGGGGTTTCCAAGAGGTGGGCGTGCCGACAAAGATTGTAGCGATCGCTCAAATCGATGCAGCCTTCAAACAAAGCATCGGAACACAGTTGAATTCCCGTCGGTGCCAACAACATATTAACACCTTTTTCGGGAGTGTGAAACTGTTTTATGGCTGTTTCCATTAATTCCAAAGTTGCCTTAGTCGATCGAATGTAAGCCGCGTGTTCGATACCGCTATCGCCCGCAGGCATTCCCGCTGTCAGGGATTCATCTTGAATTAACGGCCCGATAAAAGCGCGGATACCGATTTCTTGATAAGCGCGAACTGCTGCGGCGATTGTCTCTAATTCTTGCCCCGGAATCAAAACTAAATGATCGACTACGCTTGTACCGCCCGACAGCAATGTTTCTACCGCAGTTCCCAAGGCGCTCAAATAAACTTGTTCGGGATCTAGAGGTGTAAAATCGTATAATTCGGCAATCCACAACTCCAGCGGCAAAGGGGGAATAATGCCCCGCTGCCACATTTCTGAAGAATGAGTGTGCGCGTTGATAAAACCGGGCAGCAGCAGCTTATTTTTGCCGTTAATAACTGTTTGACCCCCCCTATCCCCCCCTTGGTAAGGGGGGGGATTAGAAGGGGGGTTCCCCCCTTGGTAAGCGGGGGAATTAGACGCGGGATTCCCCCCTTGGTAAGGGGGGGAATTAAAGGGGGGGTTATTGGGCGCGATCGCACTTATGCAATTATCCACCACTTGCACATCTGCCGTTTCATAACCGCTATCAACCGGAATTAAAGCATTTTGAATTGTAAAGCTCATAGATTTACCCTTTTTGTAAATTTACATTAATTTTTATTGTATGCTTCCAGGGCGCTAACATTTGCGATCGCCTGTAATAAAGTTAATAAATCCTAAAATTTCTCAAAAAGTTGCCACGGATACTTAATTATAGCAAAGATTTAAGATATGACAAGTTAGTAACCATCAAATAGTTATAAGATTGAAATTGTTTTTGAATCACAATCTATATGAATCCTGATTCTCTCCGCACCTTGGGCGTACCGCCGAATGCTTGGAAAGTTGATGCCAAAATTGCTGATATCACCCGATCGCCGATCGCGCCTCAACCTGTTACCCTGGAAACAGAAACTAAAACCCTGCGTTTGGACTTAGCAAAAGCAGCAATGTTGGTGATAGATATGCAAAACGATTTCTGTCATCCCGACGGTTGGCTAGCACATATCGGCGTAGATGTAACGCCCGCCAGAACTCCAATTAATCCTTTAACAAATTTGCTGCCCAAATTGCGATCGCACGCAGTACCAATTATTTGGATAAACTGGGGAAACCGCCCGGATTTGCTCAATATTAGTGCAGCTTCCCGTCACGTTTACAATCCCACAGGGGACGGCATAGGTTTGGGAGATCCGCTGCCAAAAAACAACGCACCTGTACTGATGGCAGGGAGTTGGGCGGCCGCAGTTGTCGATGAATTAAAACCCAAACCGGAGGATATTTGCGTTGATAAATATCGGATGAGCGGCTTTTGGGATACTCCTTTAGATAGTATCTTGCGGAACCTTGGCAGAACTACACTTTTCTTTGGAGGAGTAAACGCCGATCAGTGCGTCATGGCTACCCTGCAAGATGCTAATTTCCTCGGTTACGACTGTATTTTAGTCAAAGATTGTACAGCTACGACATCTCCCGAGTATTGCTGGCAAGCTACTCTTTATAACGTTAAACAATGTTTTGGCTTTTTGTCGGATTCTCAGGCTATGTTAGAAGCAATTAAATAGCAGTCATCAGGGGAGTATCCCTCTGGAGTATAAAAAGCGTTTTTTAGGAGTGCGAGAGTCCCGCACAGCAAAGCCTATATATCTCGCTTCCTGCTCTGACAGCGAACTCTCCTGTGAAATCAATAAACTTTGGAGGTTGAGCGGCGGACTAATGACTCTGGATTCTCACTAATGACAGCAGAAACATAACCACTGACAACTAACAATAAAAAAATGACAAACCAGTGCGTGATTCCTGTTATCAAGTCTCCGAAAGACTACCAAGCATTTCGCATCAGTCCGGGCGATACTAATAGATTAGCTATCGTCTTCGATCCGGTAATAGCTAATGTTTCATTAACAGTTTGCGTGGAGATTTTCGATGTGGGGGGCAAAACTCCTCCCAACCGCCATCAATTCGCAGTAGAAATGTTTTTTGTACTCAAAGGAAGAGGGCAAGCAACCTGCGACGGCAAAACAGTTAGTATTCAGCCTGGAGATAGTTTGTTAGTGCCCCCAACTGCCACTCACGTAATTGAGAATACGGGCAGTGGACGTTTGTACACTTTGTGCATCATGGTGCCGAATGAGGATTTTGTGGAACTAATTCGCAGCGGTACACCAGTCGAACTCGATGAGGAAGATATGAGAGTTCTTGGGCGATCGGATGTACTCGTATCGTGCTAGGTTTGTAGTATAGCAGTTTTTAATTGGATGAAATACAGGACACGGCATTGCCCAAAGCGTGTCAACTTAAGCTATCAGTCCGCCAGTCCTCCCGCGCACCCGCCATTCCGCCAGGGACTGAAGTCCCTGTCTAATAGCTAAAGTCCTCTAAAGAGGACTAATGAGTTGAAAAGTGTTTTTCTTAGTCCTCTTTAGAGGACTTTAGCTTTGAGGCAGGGGTTGAAACCCCTGCCGGAATATGGGTTGTACGTTAATTGGACACCAATGGGCAGTGCCGTGTCCCTACGAACAATTATCAGGTTTGTAGTAAGGATCTCAGTCCTTTATCAGAACTTTTTTATTTGATGTTTTGTAGGATTTATGCTGAAACTTTGTCAGAAAGAAACAGCGTCAATGCTAACTAAAGATGGGGTTCGTTTAGATGCTGACATCTACCGCCCCGATGCGGAGGGCGAATTTCCAGTATTATTAATGCGGCAACCTTACGGAAGGGATCTCGCCTCTACAGTAGTATATTCCCATCCCGCATGGTACGCGAAACACGGCTACATCGTTGTCATCCAAGACGTGCGGGGACGTGGCACTTCCGAAGGCGAATTTAACCTATTTGTTAGCGAAACACAAGACGGTTTTGATAGCGTCAATTGGGCAGCTAATTTGCTTGGAAGTAACGGCAAAGTCGGAATGTATGGTTTTTCCTACCAAGGCATGACTCAACTCTACGCGGCGGCTGCTAAACCGAGCGCATTAATCACAATTTGTCCGGCAATGGTAGGCTGCAATTTATACGCAGATTGGGCCTATGAAGGCGGCGCGTTTTGTCTGCAATCAAATCTCGGCTGGGCAATTCAGCTAGCCGCAGAAACCGCTCGCTTAAAAGCTGATATTTCTGCCTATCAAGCCTTGTATGCAGCTTCGAGAAATCTCCCGCTATACGATACCGTGCCGGCGCGTCCTGAGATTATTAAAAATCTCGCACCCGACTCATATTATCACGATTGGTTGCATAATTATCGACCGAGCGAGTATTGGGAAAAGTTATCGCCAAACATCAAAGATTTAGACTTACCGATGCTGCACATTGGTGGTTGGTTTGATACTTATTTGCGGGGAACAATCCATCTTTATAAGGAAATGGTGACCCGGAGTTCCTATCCGCAGCATTTGATAATTGGCCCTTGGGCGCATTTACCTTGGGGGCGAAAA
This sequence comes from Microcoleus sp. B4-C1, assembly GCF_036705285.1. Classification (NCBI taxonomy): domain Bacteria; kingdom Bacillati; phylum Cyanobacteriota; class Cyanophyceae; order Oscillatoriales; family Microcoleaceae; genus Microcoleus; species Microcoleus sp. B4-C1. Next base: position 27,507 of record NZ_JAUBUC010000017.1, read on the forward strand.
GTGGGAGCGTTGGATTATGGTTTGGCAGCTTCAAATCCTGTGGATGAGTTGCAAATTCGCTGGTTCGATCGCTTCCTCAAAGGAGTTGATACAGGAATATTAGACGAGCGGCCGATTTCGCTATTTGAGATGGGGAGGAATGATTGGCAAAAATTTAATAAATGGCCTAATAATAATCATAAATCTTATTTTTTAGCAAGTAATGGACTTGCCGCGATGAGAGAAGATGCGGGTATTTTAACAGAGAGTTGCGCGGATGTTGGCACTGATGATATATTCGTACATGACCCTTGGCGGCCGGTGCCATCCTTGGGAGGTCACGCTGCATTTCCTGCCGGTGCGATCGAGCGATCGACTATTGACTGCCGCACCGATGTGTTAACATACACTTCGGCACCGCTAACAGCAGATTTGCACTTAGCTGGAGATATAATTGTCGAAGTATTTTGTACCGCCGGTGCGCCGAGTTTTGATATGTGTGCGATACTTTCTGAGGTCAAAGATAGCGGCAGCGTCTACAATTTTACTCAAGGTTATGTCCGGGTAAATTCAGATGAAACACCTGTGAGAATTGTGCTGCAAGCAACTTGTATGCAAATTGCCAAAGGTAATGCGTTGCGTCTGAGTTTGAGTGCGGCTTGTTTCCCCGCTTACGACGTGAATCCGGGAACGGGCGCGCCGGGCGGTGAAGCGCGGGCGATCGATGCTAAAATTATCACGCTGACAGTAACTTGTGGCGGGAATTGTCCGTCTCAAATTTGGCTGCCAATTGTCAATTAAACCTAAAACCTATCTAACTATGAGCGTTATTTTTCACATCACCCGCAGCCAACAGTGGGAACAAGCAAAACAAGTTCAATCCTATCGCGGCGATACGCTAGATACAGAAGGATTTATCCACTGTTCGACTCTGACACAAGTTCTTAGATCTGCTAATAAATTTTTTGTGGGACAAACAGGATTGCTGCTGCTTTGGATTGACTCGGACAAAGTGCAAGCTGAACTTAAGTATGAATTGGCTGCGGGTGAGAATTACGCGCACATTTACGGGCCGCTGAATGTTGATGCTGTGTTGAAAGTTGTTGAGTTTGAACCGGGTGCCGATGGCAAGTTTGAATTGCCGGAAGAATTAAAAAATGTTGTTTAAGATTCTGATTTTTTAGCATTGTAAACTAACTTTTTAGGGCGGGCTAGAAGCCCACCCCACGGGAAAGTTAAATTTTGTGGAACGGGCATCTTGCCCGTTCTAATTTCTGCAATATATCAATTTAAACTTACTGATTAACCAACTCTGCCGCCAATTTCAGCGCATCTTCGCGAGTCGCAATTCTCCCCTCAACCCGCGCTAATTGAATCTCCATCAACAATTGACCGATGCGCGGACTTCTGGGCAATTTCAAATATTCCATTAAATCATTGCCGCTAATTAATTGTGTCGGATGAGCAATAATATCATCAGCATCCAGATAGCGATTAATTAACAGTGAAATATCCTCAACCGCAACTCCTGCCGCCACGGCCAAAACTGCTAAAACTGGAAATGCTATTCCCACATCCCGAAACAGAAAATACTGTTCTCGCAAAGACATTTCCGCGATAGGTTTTGCTTGCAATTGTGGCAAGTATTTCAAAAGCCCGATCGCACTTTTAATCTCCGCATTGCTGTACTTCAACCGCAGCAACTGCGTTTCAGCAATTGTCGGGTCGGAATCTGCCAAAATAGCCAGCTTCGCGACAGCCAACAAAGGCGTTTTAATTGTATCTCGAATCTGATGCCCGAATTCCTTCCCTAATTCCGGGTAAATTGCCGCTAATTTGTCAGCAGATGCGTCAATTTTTGTCAAAATATCGAAACGGTCGATCGCACTTTCAAACCAAATCGAAAACAAACCGTCTTCGCAACCGCGACAAATCCAAGGAACACCGTCAGGATTACTCAACAAATAACCCAATTCCGTCCGCACCCGTTCCACCGCTACCCGACTCAACAACGGCGCTAATTCCCGAATCGCCGATTGAGTTTCAGGTTCGATCGCAAAACCCAACTGCGCCGCTTGGCGGTAAGCTCTTAATAACCTCAGCGGATCGTCCTCCAAATTTGACCGCGAAACCATCCGCAGCAAACCCAAGCGCAAATCAGTTTGACCGTCCAAAGGATCGATGATTTCTCCTGTAAAAGGATTGTAGGCGATCGCATTTATCCGAAAATCTCGGCGCAGCAAATCCCCCTCCAGACTCCCCCCTTCCGCTTGCGCCAAATCCACCGTACCGCCCGCAAACACCACCCGCGCAATTTGGCGTTCCGCATCCAACAAGACAAATCCACCTTTCGTGCGATCGGCAATTTTTCGAGCAGTTTTCACGGCCCGTGTTAGCATAACGAAATCCAAATCAAAATAGTGCGATCGGCGGCCCAGCAACGCATCCCGCACCGCACCCCCTACCAGATAAGCAGGCGGTGTCAGCAGTTCCAAATCAAACGGCCAAGTATCAGGAGATAATGAAGAGGGCAAATTAATCGGCATCGCAACAAAAATCTACTTTCCTTACAAACAATTAAACTCTTGCTACGCTAGATTAACAGAAAGCTCAAATTTCACCAATCTTTTTGAAATGCACAGAGGATATCAAGAATGTGTATTTGTATTAACTGCCACTATGTAGACCGCTGCTTCACCTACCACGCCGTAGAAGAACAGCACGAACAGCTTCACCTCACCGAAACACCCGATTTCGACCCCGTAGAACCCACCATCAACGTCAACATCCGTCCCCGCCAAGACGAAATTGAAATGGAATGGGATGTAGTTGGGTGTCAGAGTTTCAAGCAAGAGACCGGCAAATGGGCAAAATTGCGGCCAGGCGAACTCGTCCCGACTTAAGGAAGAAGTCATTAGTCAGTAGTCAGTAGTCATTAGTCATTAGTTATTTGTTGGTTGTTGGTTGCTATTTGTTGTTTTTTATAGGTTTTTTGTGAGTGGTTGGCGATAACAACCAATAACCAATAACCAATAACCAATTCCCAATGCCCGATGCCCGATGCCCGATGCCCAATTCCCCATTCCCCCTTCCCAATTAAAAATCTAAAATCTAAAATCTAAAATCTAAAATCCAATGTGCTATTGCTTAAACCCAACTTGTCAGAATCCGCACAACCCAGGGGATGCAGAATTGTGCCAAAGTTGCGGCTCAAAATTGTTGTTAACTCTTGACGCAGAAACACCATCAGCATCTCGCTACCGAACCGTAAAGCCGATCGGGCAAGGAGGCTTTGGCCGAACATTTCTAGCAGTTGATGAAACCAAACCCCTGATTTTTTCGCAGTGCGTAATCAAGCAATTTTTGCAGCAAAATACCTCAGCCGAAAAAGCCGCTCAACTATTTCACCAAGAAGCAGCCCAGCTAGAAACCTTGGGAAAACATCCCCAGATTCCCGAATTAATCGCGCATTTTGAACAAGACGGGAGACAGTATTTAGTACAAGAATTTATAGACGGCAAAAACCTAGCCAGAGAATTAGAACAAAAAGGAGCATTCACCGAAACTCAAATTCGGCAAATCCTCAACGATTTATTACCAGTGCTCCACTTCGTCCACAAATCCAAAGTTATTCACCGCGATATCAAACCCGAAAATATCATTCGCCGCCGGCTAACTCCAGCCCCTTTACCCGCCTTAGAAAATTCCTATCAACCCTCTCCTTTCCAAAAAGATATTGTTTTAGTAGACTTTGGTGCAGCTAAGAAAGTAACAGCAACCGGATTGCCGCAAACAGGTACAATCATCGGCAGTGCTGCTTATACAGCCCCAGAACAATTGATGGGAAAAGCAGTTTTTGCCAGCGATATCTACAGTTTGGGCGTTACCTGCATTCACTTGCTGACTGAAATTCCTCCCTTCGACTTGTTCGACAGCACAGAGGATTCTTGGGCTTGGCGAAATTATTTGAAGACTGCTGTTAGCGATGATTTCGGCCGCATCCTCGACACAATGCTTCAAAGTGCCACCAATCGGCGCTACAGTTCAGCATCAGCAGTCATCCGGCACTTGAACCCCAAACCGGTGTATTTAGACGCACCGCCGGTGCTAGACGCGCCGGAAACGCCCGCAGAACGGGTGCTTACACCTGCGCCCGGTGTGTCGCTTTTCACTCGCCAACAGCAAGCCGAAATTCAGCAAGCTTTGCAAGAGGATCTCGCCCCCTACAATGTTACAATCCAAGTCAGTCAAGCCAAGCAACAGCTCACTATCGTCATCAACAGAACCGAAGACAACCCCGTTTACTATCCGCACTTATCTCAAATAATTGCCACCAGACTCACCGATTTGCAGTTAAATAAAGTCGCAGCCGTGAAGCTGTTGGGAAGAGTCAACAATTCTCGCCGCCCGGAGTGGAAGCAAATATTGCAAATCGATCCCAAGATTCAATTGAGAAACAAACTGTTGCGGCTGCAACACAATCAATTACTCAAGAAAATCGCCTCTGTTACTACCCAAGAATTTTGGCTGCCGAAGTTGAAAACTCAGGATTTTTGGATAGATGCGCTAATGTTTGCGTTAGTTTGGTTTATCTTTGGCTCTCAAATAGTCATTTTTAATTCTTGGTTTGCGCTAATAGTTACGTCGGGTTTTATGACGGTGAAGCATCAAGTTTCCCAAAACAAAGAATTTGCCAATAAAAATTTATTTGCAAGTTTAGTAGTGCTGTTTTTGATGACTGGAGGAATGGGTAATTCTAGGATTTTAAATACGGGAATATTTGGCATTCTTTTGGGTTGCTTAGTTGTGGCTTTGCCTCTGTTTTTTGTTAAGGAAAATTATCAGTAATCGTGAATAGCAATCCCCAAGACGGAACATCAGTTAAAAAATACGGCTTAGCCCTGCACACAGCTAGTCGGGAACTCGGTTTAGCCATCAGCAATTTTGCCGGGGATTCTCGCTGCAAAACTTGGAATTTGGATCGGGATTTAGCGACTCATTTGCATCAGTATTTAGTCGAGTTTATTGGGCCGCAAACTTGGGCGGATTTGGCTTTTATTGCAGTGGCGAAGGGGCCCGGAGGCTTCACGGGGACTCGGATGGGTATGGTGACGGCGCGGACTTTGGCTCAACAGTTGGATATTCCGGTTTTTGCGGTTTCAACTCTGGCGGCTGTCGCTTGGGCGGAACCCCCCCAACCCCCCCTTGCTAAGGGGGGGCTTTTGAGTGCAGAACCCCTCATTGCTAAGGGGGGGCTTTTGGATACGGAACCCCCCCAACCCCCCCTTGCTAAGGGGGGGCTTTTGGATACGGAACCCCCCCAACCCCCCCTTGCTAAGGGGGGGCTTTTGAGAGAGGATATGGCGGTGCAAATGCCTGCACAGCGGGGACAATTGTTTGGCGCTGTTTATTCAGTTAACAAGGATTCTGGTTTAACTGAGTTGTTTCCTGATACGGTGATGACTCCTGAATCCTGGCAGGAAAAGTTGGATAATTGGGGGAATTCTTATCAGTTAATTGAAGTTGGTAGCGAGTTGGGATGGTCGGTTTCTAGTGTGTTGGAATTGGCTTATTTGGAGTGGCAAATGGGCAGTCGTCCTGATTGGTCGGATGCTTTGCCTTTTTACGGGCAACATCCGGTTAAGGGACACTGAATATTGGGAATAGGGCATTGGGAATAGGGAATTGGGCATTATTTCGTTTCTGTTAAACTCACATCTTGCACCATTGTCAAGAACAGGCAAGATGCCTGTTCCACAAAGAGTAGATTTTCTTGTGGAACAGGCATCTTGCCTGTTCCTAAAAGGCTAATTGAGAAGGGTGCAAGATATAAGTTAAATCAACTTGTAGAGTGCGTTTTTTTTCCGACAATGCCCGATGCCCGATGCCCGTAAATGATTTATAAGCAATTAAGCAGACTTGATATCGTTGTTTATTTAAGGGCTATACAAACTTCGAGGCAAAAAGTTAATGTTAGCGGGTCTGGGCTTTCGGTTCGCAATCGATCGATCTCAGCTCGATCGCAGCCGCGAGATTCCATAAAATCGAGCATCCAGTTCGTTATTGTCGCGAGATCGATGTATTTTGCTCCGAGACAAACAGGGCAAATTTCTGGGCTGAGGGTACCGGTGCCGCCGCATTCGGGGCAATCCCAGTGGCTGGTTACGGGATCGGGGGTAGTTGGGATGTTGTTCATGCTGGGAAAAAGTTCGTCAAGCGTAGCTATCCGGCAGAGAATCGCACCTACTTGTTCACTCTAGCAAAAATGCCGATCGCCCTTACTTGTTCCTGTCTTTACACTAAGCGGGCTAGTGATTAATATTGACAAAAATACAAAAGGGGTGGCTATGCTCGATCGCACTCAATGGTTTTTGGCTGGTATGTCGATCGCACTTTCGCTTCAGTTAAGTCAGCCAGTGGCAGCAGCCGTTCCCGTTGGTAAAGCCTTACAAACAGCACAAATTGGCAGTAACGACGCTGCTGAAACAGCATTAAAAGAAGGACTGCGACTGTACCGGCAAGGAACATTAGAAGCGAAAAAAAGCGCGATCGTCAAATTTGAAGAAGCATTAAAACTGTATCGAGAAGCGGGCGACAATAGAGGGCAAGCACTTAGCCTCCTTGGTCTTGGCAAGGTCTACTCAGATTTGGGAGAAAAACAGAAAGCGCTAGAGTATTACACCCAGTCGCTTCCCCTGAGTCGGGCAGTAGGCGATCGCAGTGGGGAAGCTGCCACCCTCAACAACATCGGCTTAGGCTACTCAGAATTGGGAGAAAAACAGAAAGCGCTAGAGTATTACAGCCAGTCCCTTCCCCTGGTTCGGGCAGTAGGCCATCGCTCCGGGGAAGCTATCACCCTCAACAACATCGGCTTAGTCTACTCACAATTGGGAGAAAAACAGAAAGCGCTAGAATATTACAGCCAGTCGCTTCCCCTGAGTCGGGCAACTGGCGAGCGCGCTCTTGAAGCTAGCACCCTCAACAACATTGGCAGAGTCTACTCCGATTGGGGAGAAAAACAAAAAGCGCTAGAGTATTACAGCCAGTCGCTTCCCCTATTTCGGGCAGTAGGCGATCGCAGTGGGGAAGCTCTCACCCTCAACAACATCGGCGGTGTCTACAATGAATTGGGAGAAAAACAGAAAGCGCTAGAGTATTACAGCCAGTCGCTTCCCCTGAGACGGGCAGTAGGCGATCGCAGCGGGGAAGCTGTTACCCTCAGCAACATCGGCGCTGTCTACAATAAATTGGGAGAACAACAAAAGGCGCTAGAGTATTACAGCCAGTCGCTTCCCCTGAGACGGGCAACCGGCGATCGCAGTGGGGAAGCTGCCACCCTCAACAACATCGGCGGTGTCTACAATGAATTGGGAGAAAAACAGAAAGCGCTAGAGTATTACAGTCAGTCGCTTCCCCTGAGTCGGGCAACCGACGATCGCAGTGGGGAAGCTAGCATCCTCAACAACATCGGCGCTGTCTACAATGAATTGGGAGAAAAACAGAAAGCGCTAGAGTATTACAGCCAGTCGCTTCCCCTGAGACGGGCAGTAGGCGATCGCAGCGGGGAAGCTCTCACCCTTTACAACATAGCTTCTTTCAAACGCGACCAAAACCATCTTACCGAAGCCCTCAACGACATTGAATCCTCTCTCAAAATCATCGAAAACCTCCGCACCAAAATTGCCAGCCCAGAACTCCGCAGCTCATACTTTGCCACAGTACAAAACTACTACGAACTCTACATCGATTTGTTAATGCAACTGCATAAAACTAATCCTAAATCCGGTTACGATACAAAAGCCTTAGAAGCCAGTGAACGTTCTCGCGCCCGCAGTCTCCTCGAACTCCTCCAAGAAAGTAACGCCAACATTCGCGAAGGCATTGACCCCGATTTACTGCAACAAGAAAAGAGCCTGCAACAGCAACTCGATGCCATTGAAAAACAGCGCATCGAAACAATCAGCACCCCCAATCCCAATCAAACTAAAATAGCTGAAATCGACTCTCAGCGCCTCGCACTTTTGGAACAATATCAACAAATTCAAGCCCAGATTCGTACCGCCAGCCCCCGCTACGCAGCCCTTACCCAACCCCAACCTTTAACACTGCCAGAAATTCAGAAACAGATTCTCGATGAAAACACTATTTTATTGCAATATTCCCTCGGCACAAACCGCAGTTATTTGTGGGTTGTGACATCAACAGGAGTAACCAGCTATGAATTACCAAAACGCGCAGACATTGAAACAGCAGCTAAGGACTTCCTAGAGACAATAACTAGCCCAATCCAGAGAGATATTCCCCAACAAGTTGCCCAAGCAAGTGCCAATCTCGGTCAAGTAATTTTACAACCCGCAGCAGCCCAATTAGGCAATAAACGCTTATTAATTGTTCCCGACGGCGTGCTGCATTATACCCCTTTTCAAGCTTTAACTATTTCCCAAACCGCCGGACAAAATACCAATCTTCCCTTAATTGTCGAACATGAAATTATCACTCTGCCTTCTGCCTCAACTCTCGCCATTCTCAGGCAAAATTACGGAGATAGAAAACCACCAAGCCGAACTTTAGCTATTTTAGCCGATCCTGTTTTCAGTCCAAATGATGAAAGAATTAAAGGAAAAATCACCCAAGCAACGACTGAAAAATTAGAAGCAAATAACCTCGGTTTAAATCGCTCGCTTCGTGCTTCTAATCGGCAATGGCCACCCGAACGCCTCCCATTTACCCGCCAAGAAGCCCAAACGATATCCAGCTTATTTCCCTCAGCTTCTAGCACTCAAAAGATTGATTTTGATGCCAGCCGCACTACTGCTACCGACGGCAGTTTAGCTAATTATCAAATCGTTCACTTTGCCACCCACGGCCTTGCCAACAGCCAAAATCCCGAACTGTCAGGAATTGTGATGTCGATGGTAGATGACAAGGGCAATCTTGTCAATGGTTTTTTGCGCCTCACGGATATTTTCAACTTGAAACTGGCGGCAAATTTAGTGGTTTTAAGTGCTTGTCAATCGGGCATGGGGCAGAATGTTAAAGGCGAAGGAATGGTGGGATTGACAAGGGGTTTTATGTATGCGGGTGCTCAGCGGGTGGCGGTGAGTTTGTGGAATGTGGATGATGAAGGAACTTCTGTGTTAATGCAAAAGTTTTATCAAAAAATGGTGCAACAAAAGTTAGCGCCGGCGGCAGCTTTGAGGGCGGCGCAGATGGAAATGATGCAGGAGGAAGAGTGGAAATCTCCCTATTATTGGGCTGCTTTTACCTTGCAAGGCGAGTGGAAATGATATACAGCACTTGTGCTGGTAAGTAACTACATAGCCCTTGTAGGGAAACGGCAATGCCCATTGGTGTCAACAAACACGTTAAATCGGTAGTCCGATAGTCCGACAATCCGACAGTCCGACAATCCGACATTCCGACATTCCGACAGTCCGACAGTCCGACAATCCGACAGTCCGACAATCCGATAGTCCGATAGTCCGATAGTCCGACAGTCCGATAGTCCGACAATCCGACAGTCCGACAGTCCGACAATCCGACAGTCCGACAATCCGACAGTCCGACAATCCGACAGGGAATGAATTCCCTGTCTAATAGCTAAAGTCCTCTGAAGAGGACTAATGAGTTTAAAAATTCGGCGTTGCTGGGCGTTGCTAAATACAGGTAGGAATTCAGATTTCCCAATTGCTATAAAACCAGTATGGTCAGTTTTGTAACATCAAGCAAAAAGTTGATTCCTACCGCGAATCAGCAACGTCAAAAATTCTTCTTCCCAGTCCTCTTCAGAGGACTTTCACTATGAGACAGGGGTTTCAACCCCTGGCGGATTGGCGGACTACCGGGTGGGCGGCGTGAATCAGCAACGTCAAAAATTCTTCTTCCCAGTCCTCTTCAGAGGACTTTCGCTATGAGACAGGGATTTCAACCCCTGGCGGATTGGCGGACTAACGGGTGGGCGGCGTGAATCAGCAACGTCAAAAATTCTTCTTCCCAGTCCTCTTCAGAGGACTTTCGCTATGAGACAGGGATTTCAACCCCTGGCGGATTGGCGGACTAACGGGTGGGCGGCGTGAATCAACAACGTCAAAAATTCTTCTTCTCAGTCCTCTTCAGAGGACTTTCGCTATGAGACAGGGAATTCATTCCCTGGCGGACTACCGGGTGGGCGGGCGGACTACCGGCTGGGCGGGCTGACAGCTTAAGTTGACACCAATGGGCCGAAGAGCCCGGAACGGGCAAGATGCCCGTTCCACAAAAGAAAGAGTTTTCTCGTGGGGTTGGGCATCTTGCCCGCCCAGAAAAGGGTTTATCGCCCGCTAGCTAAAGCCTCCCGCAATTTGCGGCCCCGCGATTTATCCCGAAGTTCTGGAGTTGCCATCCGCAACACAAAATCCAGCAACCAAGGCGCAATTCGGTGACACCAAACTGCTAGATGACTTTGCCATCCTACCAAGATTTCCGGCGCATCTTTCTGCAATCCCGCGACAAGTGCTAGGGCAACTTTTTCGGGAGTTGTGGGCACTACCCACCGGAATTGTTCCAAGTCTCGCACCATGTCGGTATCTGTTAGAGATGGCAGCAAAGCTGTGACTCGAACATTGTACTGAGTTAACTCGCTACGCAAAGCTTGGGTGAATCCCAAAATGGCAAATTTGGTAGCAGAATAAGTCGCCATTGTGGGAGCGGCAATTTTGCCCATTAAGCTCGAAACATTGACGATGGTTCCCTCTTTTTGAGTCGCCATTCGCCTCGCAATCAAGCGGGTAATTGTGTAGGTTCCGAGCAAATTTAAGGCGATTTCTTCCTCGATTAATGGCAGCGGGGAACGTAAGAATGATGCTTGGTGGGCGACGCCTGCACAGTTGACTAGCAGGTGAATCGGGCCGCAATCTCGCCAAGCTTGGGCGATCGCAATATTCACCGCTACTGACTGAGTTAAATCCAAAGCTAACGGCACTACTTCTGTGCCCAAAACATCGATTTCCTCTGCCAGTTCAATTAATTGCTTGCGGTTGCGCGCCACAATCAACAAACGTTTGACTCCTTGTCTCGCTAATTCCAGGGCGATCGATCGCCCAATTCCGCGCGAAGCTCCTGTAACAAGAGCTGTTTTTCCTTGAAGTTGCATAATAGATTAAACCTTTTGGTAGATGCTCACCGCGGCACGGAGTTATGAGTTGTGAGTTGTGAATTATTAGTTATGAGTTGAATGTTTTGGCGGTAACAACTCATAATTCATAATTGTTGAAAAGGCTATCTTGTTTCGATAAGCCTAATTTTTTCGTGGGGTTAACTCAAAACCCAAAACTGTTGAATCGCTAACGTGCGCGTGAGTTGAACTAAACTTTTGGTTTGCCAGGAATCAGTCAAATATCTGGTCATGTAACCTCATGCAAGCAGACAAATTTGAGATGGGCAAACCTAGTCGGAAATCATGACCAAGCGGGCTTTATTACCGCTTTTTTTTCAGTTCGCGGAGGTGGACTTTGCCTGTGTAGCCGCGAATTTATTCGCCAGGGATTGGTTTTCTTCAGTCCGCGAAGGCGGACTTTGCCTGTGTAGCCGCGAATTCATTCGCCGGGAATATACGCCGGGGATTGGTTATCCGCCAGGGCTTTATTACCCTCTTTTTTTAGTCCGCAGAGGCAGACGATATCCTGTGCAACCGCGACTTACAATCGCCGGGGATTCGTGCGAATTGGCACAGGATAATTGAGCAATGCAGATTATCAATTCCACACCTCCTAGATATGAGAATTTCCTATCTACACACACCTTAACAACTTGACAGAGAAGCGGCAACAATTTTTAATAAATCTTCCGCAACACTTCTTTACAATTTTCTCAGAGTGCCGATTTCCAAGTGCCGTGAAAGCCTAAAGGTATGACACCAGGCAATTCTAGCTTGCAAACAGGTTCACGGGAAAGTCCGTCGCTGTCAAATATCCAGACTTCGCTGCTATCAGAATTGCCGTCGTAAACAACTGTTACTATCCAACCTTTCTCCGAGGAAATATCTGGAACGTAGATGGGCTCTGCGGGATAGCGATTTTCGCCACAGTCGGCAATTGTGAGATTGCGGCTTTGCGTGTCCAAACGGGCGATCGCACCGAAACGTTCCGCTACAATATCAACGTCAGGCCGATACATTGCCAGATAAATATACCGCGAGTCTTGACCTACTTCGTCCGCAGGTACAACGGGAAACTCACACGGTTTATCCAACAATTCTTCTATTCCTGTCACTTTCGCCGTCAGAGGATTGAGATGCACTCGGCAAAGAGTACCCTCCGCATCGGTGCTAGTTTCACCAGTCGGTACTTCTTTCAGCCGCTGATTAGTTTGAAAGTCAGCGAAGCGCACAAAATCTACAGCCACCGAACCATCTTCCTTGACAAAACCGTTAGCAAAATGCCACTGAAACCAAGGTTCGGTTTCGCCGCGACTAACTAAAGAGAGAGTTTCAGAGTCAAAAACTAATATCTGAGTACCTAACTCCGGTTTCCACTGAAAGGACTCGCTATAACTGCTAATTCCCGTTAACAATGGCAAAAAATTGACTTGCACCGGCGGGATAAAAAATATCAGATATTTACCCGCCAAAACAAAATCGTGGAGCGCGTAAATTCCATCTAAAGCAACTGTTGATTGTTGCACGACTTGGCCAGTAAAATCGCTTTTATACAGATTCAACTTTGTAGTCGCACCGTTGGTAACTCCAAAGTTGAAAATATTGCCAGTAATCGGGTCGCGCTTGCAGTGAGCAGAATAAACAAATTTACTATCTAAACTGCCTAAATCGTCCGTTCCCTGAGTTTCCAGGGTTTGCAAATCGAGGCGGTGAGGCGGGCCACCTTCCCACAATGCCAAAAGGCGATCGGGCAAAGCTAAAACAGAAGTATTGGCAGCATTTTTAACAGTTTTAGTCCACCGCAACCACACAGGGCCCGGTGCTGTCATGCCATAATTACTGTAGAGAAATTTATCTGCTTTTTCTTCAGCTAGATATCCCGCTGTTTGCACGTAGCGATAAACAGCCGTAGCACCGACATCGGTAAAATGTACTGCCAAAATTGCACCGTCGCCATCAAACCAGTGTCCCGCAGCAACACCGCCGCGTTCCAAACGTCCGGGCCCGTTGCGGTAGAGAGTGCCGCGCAATCCGTCGGGAATTTTACCAGTTTTAACCGATAGCTGAGTCAGCGGAAACTCTGCCGCCGGACTGGCTAAAGATTTAGCCCAAGATTTTTTAGCTGAGATTTTAGTGTCTGTTTTCATTTGAAACTCGCAATTTTAAACTGATCTGACAGATATTTTGCTATACAATTATAGCAAAAACCATCTATAACAGTTCTCGCGTGAGCCATTCATCAATGAATTAACAATTGCTCAATCCCCCAATCTAAAATCTAAAATCTAAAATCTAAAATCTCAACCTGTACCTCACTTAATCGAACAAGGGTATAACACCTATGACTCTCCGCCGCCGCGCTCTGCTCACAACTTTTGGGCTGACTGCTATTGGTACTCAGCTTTTGCCAAGCGCCCAAACCAACCTATCTCCCAAAAGTGCGATCGAGCCGCGCCGCCTGCAAGTCGGCGATACTGTAGCTTTAATCAATCCTGCGGCTTTCAACTACGAAAAAGAAGTGCAGCCATTTTTTAAAGTTCTGGATAACCTGGGTTTAAAAGTTAAATTGGGAGAGCATTTTTACGACCGCTACGGCTATTTAGCCGGCAAGGATGCCGATCGCGCCGCCGATGTCAACGCAGCCTTTGCCGATGACTCAGTGCGAGCTATTTTTACCGGAATGGGGGGCTGGGGCTGCGGTCGGATATTGCCACTCCTGGATTACAATATTATCCGCAACAATCCCAAAATCATTATGGGATTCAGCGATATTACGGCGCTATTATTGGCGATTTATGCTAAAACTAATATAGTTACTTTTCACGGCCCTTTAGGTGTGTCAACTTGGAGTCCATTGACAGTAAAATACGTCAAAAAACTTTTGTTTGAGGGCGGCTCTATAACCATGCAAAACTCCCCAAGCGTGCAAGTTCAAACAATCGGGCGCGGCACAGCTAGGGGAAAACTCATCGGCGGAAATTTATCAGTAATAGCAGCAATGGTGGGTTCTGCATATTTACCGCAGTGGGAAAATAGTATTTTGTTTGTTGAGGAAGTGGGCGAAGAGGTTTATCGCATCGATAGAATGTTGACGCAGCTTAAATTAGCGGGCATTCTTGATAAAATATCAGGTTTTATTTTCGGACAGTGTACCAAGTGCGAAGCTGAAAAACCCCAAGAGTCCCTAACCTTGCCTCAAGTCTTGTCCGACCACATTCGCCCTTTGAATATTCCTGCGTGGTATGGTTCAATGGTGGGACACATTCGGGAGCAGTTCACTTTGCCGATCGGCCAAGAAGTCGAAATCGACGCTGACTCTGGTACAATTAAATTGTTAGAATCCGCTGTCCATTAAATCTTGAACTCTTCTGGATATTACCGAGGCAGAGCCTCTGGATCTGCGTTCCCAGGCAGAGCCAGGGAACGAGAAATAAATTTAAACACAAAATCAGAAATATCGTGAAAAAAGCTGAACAATTAATTAAACCCTTAACAGCAATAATCTTGACAATTCTTTGCCTGTTGCCACTCAATGCCTGTGCAGCAGCAAGTAAAACCGCTAACAGCGACCCAATTTACCAGCAGCGAACAGTCCACAATCCCGACGGAATCGGCAAATTTTACATGGGTCGAGAAATTGCTCAAGTCATGGGATACCAAGGCGCTAGTTGGCTGGAAAGACCGTCCCGCGGCATGGAAGAAAAATCAGCTCGGTTAGTGAACAATCTCGATTTAAAACCAACCGATATTGTAGCAGACATTGGAGCGGGAACGGGATATTTTAGCTTTCGCCTCGCTCCCTTAGTTCCAGAAGGAAAGGTTTTGGCAGTTGACGTGCAGCCGGAAATGATTAATTTTATTAAATTGAATAAACAAGAAAAAAATATTGCTAACGTTGAGCCAGTTTTGGGAAGTATCGACAATCCGAATTTACCGGAAAACAGCGTGGATTTAGTTGTGATGGTCGATGCTTATCACGAATTTGCATATCCCAGAGAAATGATGCAAGGAATTGTGAAAGCACTTAAACCGGGAGGCCGCACGGTATCGATCGAGTATCGGGGCGAAAACCCGCTGATTCCCATTAAAGGTTTGCACAAAATGACGCAGAAGCAGGTAAAAAAAGAAATGGCCGCCGTCGGTTTAGTATGGAAAGAGACAAAAGATATGTTGCCCCAGCAGCATTTGATGGTGTTTGAGAAAAAATCTCAAATTTAGCAGCCAAATAGAGCGATTGTCTACCATTTTTACTGAGTTTTGTCAAGGTACAAAAGACGTATTTTTGATGCGCGCAGGCGATCGGTCAAAAATTCTAAGCCTTAAGTAACCATTAAGAGAGACATTTTACTAAAAATACCATTTACAATTAAAAATTGATAACCCAGAGGCGCTTCCTTCATTTTTCAAGCGAAGAAGTGTCGCTATTAAGAAGTACCAGCGTGAACATTCCAAGTTCCATCCTCACCATGCTCGCCGGCATCGGAGTGACTCTGATCAGTCTCTGGTACGGGCAGAATCACGGTTTGATGCCGATCGCCGCCTCTGACGAAGCATCCGACATAGACGCACTTTTCAATACAATGATGACCATTTCCACTGGACTATTTATCATGGTGCAAGGAATTCTCATCGTTGCTGCAATTAAATATCGCCGCCGTCAAGGAGACAACACAGACGGGCCGCCTTGGCATGACAACTTTCCCTTAGAAATTCTTTGGACAGCCGTGCCAGCGGTGATTATTTTAGGAATCGGAGTCTACAGTTTTGAGATTTACAACTCAATGGGAGGCCTCGATCCGATGGGCAATCATGACCACGGCACGATGCAAGCGCACTCTAAAATGCGGGGAAGTGCGATCGCAGCCACACTCTCAGATACACCCCAAAACGCCCCTCAAATTCCGTCTAGAAAACTTGTTGCTTTAGGCGTCGGCGCTTCCCCAGAAAATGAAGACAAACCAGCAGACTTAGTTGTAAATGTCACAGGTTTGCAGTACGCCTGGATTTTTAGCTATCCAGAAAGCGGCGTTAGTTCCGGCGAACTGCATATGCCAGCAAACCGCGACGTACAGCTAAATATCTCAGCTCAAGACGTGCTGCACGCATTTTGGCTGCCGGAATTTCGCCTCAAACAAGATGCAATTCCCGGCCGGCCGAGCGAACTGAGATTTACACCAACTAAAACCGGCGAATACCGGGTTGTTTGTGCTGAATTGTGCGGCGCTTATCACGGAGCGATGAAAGCTGTAGCAGTCGTTCACACGCCCGAAGAATTCGACGGTTGGCTGCAAGAACAGCAAGTTGCTAGCAGTCAAAACTTAGAGCAAGCAGTTGCAGTCAATCCAGGGGAATTGTCAGACGGAGAATTTTTGGCTCCCTACGTCAGGGAAATAAAAATTAACTCCGAAACCCTAGAACAACTTCACCCAACTCATCACTAAAAATAGTCATTAGTTCTGGCCACTGGGTATTTTATCCTGAGCTAATAACTAATGACTAATAACTAATGACTAATAACTATGACACAAGCACAGTTCCAAGAAAGTGCAAACACTGAGGCTCGCGGAACAGCGCCCGCCGATAGACATTGGCGCGACTACTTCACTTTTAATACCGACCACAAAGTCATCGGTATTCAATACCTGGTAACAACATTTATTTTCTATCTAATCGGCGGCGTGATGGCAACCTTGGTGCGAACAGAACTCGCCACCCCCGACGCCGATTTTGTCACCCCCGAACTCTACAACAGTTTATTTACTGTTCACGCCACGGTGATGATCTTCCTGTGGATCGTACCCGCAGGAGCCGGATTTGCTAACTTTTTGATCCCCTTAATGATCGGGGCAAAAGACATGGCATTTCCCAGGCTAAATGCCGTTGCCTTTTGGATGATTCCCGTAGGCGGCGTGTTGCTGTTGAGCAGTTTTTTGGTAGGTGCTCCACAGGCGGGTTGGACATCCTATCCGCCTTTGAGCTTAGTTACGGCTCAAGCCGGAGAAGAAATTTGGATTCTCAGCGTTTTGATTCTGGGAACTTCTTCGATTTTGGGGGCGGTAAATTTTGCCATTACCATCTTTACCATGCGCGTTCCCAGCATGGGTCTCAATGATATGCCTTTGTTTTGCTGGGCGATGATTGCGACTTCAGCGCTCACTTTGATTGCTACTCCAGTCTTAGCCGCAGCTTTGATTTTGCTGTCGTTTGACTTGTTAGCAGGGACGGCCTTTTTTAACCCGACAGGCAACGGCGATCCCATCGTCTACCAGCATTTATTCTGGTTTTATTCGCACCCGGCAGTTTACATTATGATTATGCCCTTTTTTGGGGTGATTTCAGAAGTTTTGCCGGTGCATTCCCGCAAGCCAATTTTTGGTTATTTGGCGATCGCCTATTCGAGTCTCGCAATCAGCTTTTTAGGCTTGATCGTGTGGGCGCACCATATGTTTACCAGCGGCACTCCCGGCTGGCTGCGGATGTTTTTTATGATCACAACTATGATCATCGCCGTACCAACAGGGATTAAAATATTTAGCTGGTTGGCAACTATTTGGGGAGGCAAACTCCGGCTTGTCAGCGCGATGCTATTTGGGATGGGTTTTATCTCAACATTTGTGCTGGGCGGCATCACCGGGATCATGGTAGCTTCCGTACCTTTCGACATTCACGTTCACGACACTTATTTTGTCGTCGCTCACCTACACTACGTGCTGTTTGGCGGCTCAGTGTTTGGAATTTACGCTGCTTTTTACCACTGGTTCCCCAAAATGACGGGGCGGATGATTAATGAATTTTGGGGTAGAGTTCACTTTGTTTTAACCTATGTGGGCTTTACTGTAACTTTCCTGCCGATGCACGCTTTGGGTATGCAAGGAATGCCTCGGCGCGTGGCAATGTACGACCCGAAATTTACCACAATTAATGTCATTTGTACTGTCGGTGCTTATATGCTGGCAGTGTCTACAATCCCGTTTATCATTAATGTGATTTGGAGTTGGAGGTACGGCCCGAAAGCAGGTGACAATCCTTGGCAAGCTTTGAGTTTGGAATGGATGACGACTTCGCCGCCCCCCATCGAAAATTTTGAAGGAGTGCCGGTATTGGCAACTGGGCCTTACGATTACGGCATGGAAAAAATTCAGAATACAGGGGAACGTCTCAGGCTCAAGCTGAGGGAAAATGCCACCCGCAACGCCCAGAAAACAGGTATTCCTATTGCGGAGGCTCAAGCTTCAACTTTCTTTGGCGGTACTGCAACTTTGGTAGCTCCTGAATCAGAGAGAGATGTTGATTCTCCTGCTGATGAAAGTCAAGATGGCGAATAGTTATTAGTCATCAGGCATTAGTCATTGGGAATTGTTGACGGTTGACGGTTGACGGTTGACTGTTAACTAATGACTGATGACTAATGCCAACTGACAACTGACAACTGACAACTGACAACTGACTTCTTCATTACCAATTTCTTATGCAAATTCCAGCGATCGATCCGACAAAAACAGCCCTAAATTACCACCACGAGGGCGAAGTAGAAGCACACGGCGTCGAGCATCCCGACCACCGAATGTTAGGTGTAATTGTGTTCCTGTGCGCTGAAGGCATGATATTTTTCGGTATGTTTGCCGCGTATTTGATTTATCGGGCGATGGCCCCCGTGTGGCCTCCTGAAGGTACGCCTGGACGAGAGTTATTGCTGCCGGGAATTAATACGGTGATTTTGATTGCTAGCAGTTTCGTGATTCACAATGCTGATACTGCAATCAAAAAGAATGATGCCGCCGGAATGCGGAATTGGTTGCTCGTAACTATTGCTATGGGCGCAGTTTTCTTGGCAGGTCAGGTTTACGAATACACTCATTTAGAGTTTGGCTTGACGACGAATTTGTATGCCAGTTGCTTTTACGTTTTGACTGCTTTTCACGGCTTGCACGTTACGTTTGGAGTGCTGCTGATGGCGGGGGTGGTGTGGCGATCGCGCACCCAAGGTCACTATTCTAGCGAGCACCACTTCGGCATCGAAGCGACTGAAATTTACTGGCACTTTGTGGATGTGATTTGGATTGTTTTGTTTCTGTTACTGTATATTTTGTGATCCCAGAGGCTTTTGGGCCTCTGCCACAAGAGATTTGTATGACCCCCAAGTGGGGGTTTTTTTATTGTTTGGAAAGTGCGATCGACTTTCATATCAAGTCCGGTCGAGCGACCGCGATTTTCGTAGGGGAGGGTTCGCCAACAATACCTGCCAATAATTGACAATCTCAAAAACCCGCCCCGACCGGGATATTATGGTTAATCGATCGCACATGATATCATTCACCTCCTCAAAGCCGATCGCGCTAAACTAAAAGTAGCAATTCTCCTATCCAGCAGCATTGAGAAAATTATGCAGTGCGAATTGTGCGATCGACAAATGGAAGCATTAACCGCCCATCACCTCACCCCCAAACAAAACACCAAGC
Organism: Microcoleus sp. B4-C1; assembly: GCF_036705285.1. Lineage (NCBI taxonomy): Bacteria > Bacillati > Cyanobacteriota > Cyanophyceae > Oscillatoriales > Microcoleaceae > Microcoleus > Microcoleus sp. B4-C1. The sequence goes on from NZ_JAUBUC010000017.1 coordinate 47,079, forward strand.
GCAAAAACGAAGATCCAAGCCCGACAATCGACATTTGCTCAGCCTGTCACCGTCAGATTCACTCTCTATTTGACAACAAACACCTCGCCCAAGAGCTCAATACCCTGGAAAAGCTCAAAAATGAGCCTGAACTCCAGAAATTTGTCTCTTGGATTAAGAAACAAAAAACCGACAAACGTATTCAAGTACGCGGCAAAAAAGCTCGATCGTAGGGTCAGAAATTAGGTATATATTCCTGGACGCAGTTACTGTCTGAGGTCCGGTTTCTTCATTAATTTTTCATTCCCTAACCCAAAATTTAACATATAAACCCGGTTTGTTTGCGTAAATCCTACTATCATAAAACTTCATTAAGATTGTAAGCATCAATAAACAATGGTAGTACCATATAGTCAAGAAAGTAAAATAAAAACTTGTTGCGCTAGTTAAAAAATGGAGAGTCTGGATGCAACTAGCAGAGAGGCACATCATTAAATCTACGGAACACCGTTTCGCCCAGATTGATGAATTAGCTTTTAAATCCAAGAATCTCTACAATGCTGCTAACTACGTCATTCGTCAGAGTTTTGTCTATGGATGGGGTTACATTAATTACAACGAGATGAACCGTTTAATGAAGTCTCATCAAGCCTACAAGGTTTTGCCAGCCAAGGTAAGTCAACAAATCTTGATGATATTGGACAAGAACTGGAAATCGTTTTTTGAAGCTGTCAAAGCTTACAAAGTTGATTCCTCTAAATTTACTGGTCGCCCGAAACTACCGAAGTACAAAGATAAAGTCAAGGGTCGAAATATTCTTGTCTATACGATTCAGGCGATTAGTAGCAAGCAGTTGAACAAAGGAATTATCAAGCTTTCGGGTACACAAATCTCAATAAAAACCCAAATAAAATCAGATAAAATTTGCCAAGTTAGGCTGGTTCCCAAATGTGATTCCTATGTAATTGAGGTAATTTATAATGAACCGGAGTCCACCGTCGAACAGATTCAAACAGAAGCAGTAGCTAGTATCGATTTGGGACTAAATAATTTAGTGGCGTTAACTTCAAATCAGTCGAGTTTTACCCCTCTCCTGATTAACGGGCGACCATTGAAATCGATCAATCAGTTCTACAACAAGCGTAAGGCAAAACTACAATCTCAATTGAAAGGAAGTAGCAAGACATCATCCCGTATTCAACGCCTAACTCGTTGTCGCAATCAAAAAGTAGATAATTACTTGCACTCCTCCAGCAGGCTTATAATTAATCTTCTCGTCGCACGAAAGATTGGGACGCTAATAATTGGAAAAAACCTACAATGGAAGAGCGAGATTAGCTTAGGGAAGCAAACCAATCAGAACTTCGTAAGTGTTCCTCATTCCCGATTAATTGAAATGTTGGAATACAAAGCTGAATTGGTTGGGATAAGGGTGATTGTGCAAGAAGAATCCTATACTTCTAAATCGAATTTTCTAGCTTTAGACCCAATCCCTGTTTATGGGAAGACTGGCGCTAATGATGTCGCATTTAGTGGCAAGCGAATTAAGAGAGGATTGTACAAAACATCGGTCGGTCAATTAATCAATGCGGATGTTAACGGAGCTTACAATATTTTGAGAAAAGCAATCCCAAATGCGTTTAGCAATGGGATAGGGAGCTGCGTAGTTCAGCCAAGGCGGGTCAATCCGCTCGAAGTGAAAGTGAAAGGGGAGGGACTTAATGCCTCCCATGTCATGTCATAAATGACTATACTTTTACCAGCTATAGTGATTTACTTATTTGTAACAAGCTGCCAACAATTATCATGAACCTCACATCCCTCGAACTAGCAAAAGACCGAGCGCGCATCTACAAAAACTACCTCCAAATGGAAATAGATGCCAAAGCGAACATAAACAAACTAGCCTTTTTAGACCGGGGCATTGAAAAATCTCCTTACCAACAACACATTAAAAACTATCCCGATTATCTCAAACAGAAACCCGACGGCTTAAAAGTAATTAGCTCTATTCCCGGCCCCAATAATCCCCTCAAACCTACTCCGTTTCCCAGCCTGGGAGAACTACCTCAAATTAACTCTCAAGCTTTAAGTTTCCTCCACGCAGACATCAAACAAGCCTGCGTTTGCATTGGTACTTTTGTAGATGGCAAAATTCAGGCGCAGTGGCTGGGAAAAAACGCACTTACCAAAGCTGAACAGTGGAGTGCTACTAAAATTATCGCACTCCTTAATATCGTTAGTCAAGTAAATACCAAATATCCCGACTGCGACATAGACAACTGCGTTGTTAGAGATGGCAACGGGCTAAGACACGATTTTTACTTTTACGATGTAGCAAAAGATATGATTAGCTATGCCTCAAATATAGCAAGTTCAAACTCCTTAGCTGCGATGTTCAAACGCTTCGATACTCGCATAGGATTAGAGCAATGGCTGAAGAGCGCTACTGGCAATAATGACCTAATTTTTCGCGGCGATTACGGCGAAAATCCTTATCACAACAACCCAAGAATATTTGATCTCAGCCAAAAACAAGTGCTGCTAAGTGCCGCATTAAACAGCACCAAACAAAAAAATTCAGTATCTGCTTATGACTTGACCAGGCTAATTTCCATGTTAGGATGGCACTTCCACATCGAACAGCGATCGCGCATGAAAGGATCTCAGTGGAACAGTTTAGAAAGCATTGTCAGAGCAATGGGACATGATAGCGCTCGATATGTGGACGTAGCAATTAAAACTTTGGGGATGGATAGCCTCATCACTTCTCCTGTAATTATCTCCAAATTGGGTTACGGACTCAGCTCGATCCGGGGAACCCTAGAAACAGTTTATGTGGCTTTAGTGCGGTTTGTTGACGAGCGGCCGAAGGCGGCGGGAAAGCCCGCAAAACTCAGAACTTTAGCCATGACTTTGCGGGCTGAAAAACCTGTAGGCGGTTCCAGTATCGATCGCCTAGCGATCGAACTCGACGCCAGATTTTGCGCCGAAGTCACGGAAATTCTCCGCCGATTGTTTGCGGAAGAATTTTAAACGCGGGCGATCGACTAATGTGAAAGTCGGTGAAACTTGCGATAAAGCATCCTCTCTACCGGCTTTCCTCCCCGCAAATGTTGCTCAGTTATTGCCGCAACTTCTTCAGGGCAAACCCCATTGTACCAAACCTCTTCTGGTAGTACCAACACCATCGGCCCGTTGCCACACTGTCCCAAACAACCGCTAGCAACAACTTCAACTTCTGAGGGCGACAATTTCTGAAAAGCTGCCAGTACCTTTGCTGAATTTTGCTTGCGACAAGTGCGGTTTTGGCAAACGAGAACTTGCCTAGAAGATTGGATAATTTTCATGTTTTTTCACTTGACAATCTGCTCAATATATGCTATTTTTTTATCATGGGAATATGTGTGGCCATATATGCCCAAATTGTAGGAAAGTCGTTAAAAACTTTGGACGGGCTAGAAGCCCATCCCACAACTCATTAAACTTGAATTGCATTCAATCGCTTTGAATTCCTCAAATTATCGTGGGGAGTAGGGGCCCTAGCGTCCCGCCCGCCCGAAAAATACAATTTAGATGCGGGACAGCTTAAGACTTCAACGCACCCTATAATTAATCTGGTGACAAACCTTTGGAAGCCAACCATTGTCGATCGAACAAACGCGACTGATACCGAGCCCCGCCATCACAGAGTACCGTCACAATCGTATGTCCAGGCCCCATTTGCTTCGCCAAAGCCACCGCCGCCCCCACATTAATCCCCACAGAACCGCCCATAAACAGCCCTTCTTTCCTCAGCAGTTGGTAAATCACCCGGACAGCTTCAGTATCGTGAATTTGGATGGCGTCGTCTACCGGGGCATTCTCCATATTTCCAGTGACGCGACTGGTGCCAATTCCCTCAGTAATCGAACTACCTTCCGTCTTAATTTCCCCAGTTTTGAAATAACTGTAAAGCCCGCTGCCCATCGGGTCTGCCAAGACAATTCTCACAGCAGGATTTTTTTCTTTCAAAAACATTCCTACGCCAGCAAAAGTGCCACCAGTACCAGTAGCTGTTACCCAAGCATCAATTTTGCCGTTTGTTTGTTCCCAAATTTCCGGGCCAGTCGTCTCGTAATGAGCTCGGCGATTGGCTAAATTGTCAAACTGATTTGCCCAGACTGCATTCTCCATTTCCGAAGCCAATCTTCCCGACAATTTGACATAATTATTCGGGTCTTTGTAAGGAACAGCGGGAACAGTCCGAACTTCAGCGCCCAAGGTTTTCAAAGCATCGATTTTTTCTTGAGATTGGTTATCGGGAATCACAATCATACATTTGTAACCTTTAGCGTTGCAAATGTGGGCCAAACCGATGCCAGTATTGCCCGCAGTGCCTTCAACAACGGTGCCGCCCGGTTTCAGCAAGCCTTTTTCTTCTGCATCTTTGATGATGTATAAAGCAGCCCTATCTTTAACGGAACCGCCGGGATTGAGAAACTCTGCTTTGCCGAGAATTTCGCAGCCAGTTTCATCGCTGAAGCTGTTTAAGCGAATTAGTGGTGTGTTGCCTATTGTGCCTACAAAGCCGTTTTTAATATCCATATTTTTTTGATTTTTGCCTGCTATATTTATAGACTATCGCGAACAGACAAACATTATACGTCTAATTAGGCAAGAAAGAAGGTAGAATCTCAAGATATCTCAGAGGCAGCTAGCTCAACTCAAAGTTGAGATGCTATACAAATTAGTAAGGTGTCATGGAAACTGTCATTTTAGTTAACGGTGTGGGACTTCGCGGTGCAGAAATGTTATTGTTGCACTGGCGCTTGCAAAAATACGGCTATCGAATTAAACAATTTTCCTATGCTGCTTGGGGAAATTCATTAAAGCAAAATGTTACGTCTCTCCAAAAAATATTAGCAGCAGAAAAAGCTGATACTATCCACTTTGTCGGTCATAGTTTAGGTGGGCTATTAATTTACCTATTGTTTGACAACTTTCCGCAGCAACGTCCGGGAAGAATTGTTACATTAGGTACTCCCCATCAGGGTAGTAGCTTTGCTTGCAGATTGAGTCGCAAATCTTGGGGAAGATTTATCTTAGGACGCAGCCTCATGACAGGATTGTTCGATAGAATATTACCGCCACCCAATAGAGATGTGGGAATCGTTGCTGGTAACTTGGATATCGGTACTGGTTGGTTGTTGCGCTTGCCTCGTCCTAACGATAGTCTAATTGCAGTCGAAGAAACTCGCTGTACGGGTGTTGCCAAACATATTATTTTGCCTGTTTCCCATACCGGACTCTTGGTAGCACCCATCGTTGCGAAACAATGCTCCAGCTTCTTAAAAACTGGTCATTTCCTGTGATTTTATACCTGCGATTTCGCCTTACCAAATTTTACTCATATTGAGTGCAAATCCCGGCAAAACCGGGTCGCCGCTAACTGTAGCCGGATTCTCCAAACATTCTTCGGGCAAACCGGGATGGTAAATATAAACTCTGCGATTTTTGCGGTCAATTAACCAGCCTAACTGCACTCCTGGTTCTCTCATATATTCTTGCATTTTTTCTTGCAATGGCTTGAGATTGTCAGAAGCCGACCTGAGTTCTACTACAAAATTCGGGCAAATCGGGGCAAACTTTTGCTTTTGTTCTAGTGACAAAGCATTCCATCTCTCCAATTTTATCCAAGCAGCATCCGGCGACTTTTGTGCACCTGTTGACAGAGTAAATCCTGTACTCGAAGTAAACGCTAAACCAGTACCATTTTGTTCTGCCCAAACCCACAGCGGCCCAAATATATTACCTTCTCGGTTTCCCGTCTCCGAACCAGTAGGGGGCATAATTAGCAATTCTCCCGATTTGTTGCGTTCAATTCGTAACTCACTATTGATTTGACAGAACTCGAAAAACTCGTCGTCTGTCATTTGCAATTTGGGCGGTATTCGCAACACAATTGTTGATGACAGCATTTTGCCTTTCCTCCACTTTAAATTGTTCAGACAAGATTGCACAAGTTCTTTGTTTGTAGTTAGGACTTGAGTCCTCAAAAATCCGGTTAAGGACTCAAGTCCTAAATGTAAGCTGTTGTGGACTCAATTCCGGTTGTATCGGAATGATTAAACCGCAGAGGGCACAGAGGACACAGAGAAAGAGAAGAGAGAGATAATAATTCCGATGTCAACGGATTTGATATGACGCGGGAATTATTATAGAGGTAAGGTGCTCCGTGGGCACCCTACATAATTAGGTTCTGCTTTCAGGAATGTTAAACCTATTTATTCGGCTGAGGAGTCATCCGCAAATAAGGCTTAATCGGCGTATAACCTTTAGGAAATTTCTCTTCCAACTCTTTCGGGTCAGTAATCGAAGGTACGATTACGCAATCGTCGCCGTCTTTCCAATCAACCGGAGTCGCGACGCTGTATTTGTCGGTAAGTTGCAAGGAATCAATTACTCGCAAAATTTCATTAAAATTCCGACCAGTGCTCGCGGGATAAGTAATGCTCAAACGCAATTTCTTTTCCGGGTCAATAACAAAAACTGTGCGGATTGTTAAGTTGTTTAGCGAGTTGGGATGGATCATGTCGTAAATGTCGGAAACTTTACGATCGCCATCTGCTAAAATCGGATAATTGAGGGTGACGTTTTGAGTTTCCTCAATATCTTTAATCCAGCCCATGTGAGAATCCACATCATCGACGCTGAGGGCAATGGTTTTGACTCCCCGCTTTTCAAATTCCGACTTGAGACGGGCCACTGCACCGAGTTCTGTGGTGCACACTGGAGTATAGTCTTTCGGGTGGGAAAACAACACGACCCAGCTATCCCCAGCCCAGTCGTAGAAATTGATTTCGCCTTCAGACGAAGCTTGGGTAAAGTTGGGAACTGTATCGCCTAATCGCAGAGTCATAACTGATTTCCTCTAATTTTATTTAAGGACTGTTCCTTATCATGCCATAATTCCCCGGTTTCTCGATCGAGCTGTAAAGGATTCTAAACTTTTTGGTCGATCGATCGGCAATTCCACTACTGTAATGTATGTGTGGCTTATACCGCTAAATTTGATTGCTATGCTTTACTTTTTGCTCAAGGCAATACAGCCTGTTTTAGTCCCGCTGTGTTTTGTCTCCGCCTGGGGTTTAGTTTTTTTGATATTTTCGAGTATCGGGCGTACTGTCGCCGACTCCCTGCGCCGAGCTCAGCGGATGCACCAAATCCCTTGTGCTAACTGCGTATTTTTCACCGGCGATTACCACCTCAAGTGTCCCGTTCAGCCTACCATAGCTTTATCTGAAGATGCGATCGACTGTCCTGATTATCGAGGGCATTCGGGAATTTACGGTTGAAAAATCCGGCCGCCACTTTACATATTTCTTAACATCTCTGGCTCTTTCAATTAAACTTAAGTTGTGGTAAAGAGATTTTTAGGAGTGTGGAAATAATGCTAATTCAAAAGCTAAATGCCTGCGACGAGTTTATTGCTGGCGACGGTACTCAACTGCGAGAATTGCTGCATCCAGACAAACAAGCTGTGGATTTGCGTTACAGTTTAGCCCACGCCACTTTGCCACCGGGACAAACTTCTGCGCTGCACTCCCTGACAACTTCTGAAGTTTACTACATCCTCAGTGGCGTTGGAGAAATGCACATCGACGAGGAAAATCAATTCGTGGAAGCCGGAGATGCAGTTTACATTCCGCCAAACGCCAAGCAGTTTATTTACAACTGTGGCACAAAGCCGCTAATATTTATTTGTATCGTCGATCCCGCGTGGCGAAAGGAAGACGAGACAATTTTCGAGTAATATCATGTCCTATCGAGCGATTAAAAGGGCGGGTTTTTGAGATTGTCAATTATTGACAGATATTTTTCGTGAGGGGAGCCCCTACCGTATTAGGGGTCATCGACCGGAGATAATATAATTATGCTCGTTACCCGGCTCTGCCCGGTAACGCATATCTAGAGGCTCTGCCTCTACTGAAAAAAACATCACAAATCGAAAATCTCTTTTAACAACAACAGCACCCAGCCATATGTACCGAGTGATTTCCTCTTTTTTCAACTTCGATGTGGAGTTGCAATAATCCTCGGATTCAGTTGCATTGCTCCCCTCTCATTAGTTGAGGAAGTATCAGCTTTGTTGGTGGGTGCTGCTATTGGTTTTTAATGAGACAGATGTGAGATTAAACAGCGTTTTTACTCCTTAGATTCTATTGTGAACTTCGCTGTGCTATCTAGATGTTGTATCTGTCAGAGAAGCTTTTTGTTCGCTTCATATTATTAATTTAGCACCTTATTCTAGAAGCGCAAGTACCTGCAACTAAACTTTACATTTTTAGAAGTAACGGGGGAAAATGATGAAGTTAAATTAAGCATTGAGCTTTCTAGCTGCTCAGCTAAAATAGTAGAGTTCGGCTGTGCTTGCGGCTGCAAGAAACGGCATAATATTTGTATGAAAACAACCAAACTCATCAAACTGTGCGCCTTGTCGCTGAGTATCTTTCTGCTGTGCAGCAGTGCAGTGACAGCCCAAACGACGGCGAACCCTCAACCTGGGCAGACTTACACTAACCAAGAGATTCTGCAACAGTTGGTGAAGGCAAAAGTCGTGTATCTGGGAGAAACCCACGATAGTGCGGAAGACCACCAAGCTCAACTGAAGATTATCCGAGAAATGCAGCGGCAAAATCGGAAAATTGCGATCGCGATGGAAATGTTTCAGCGTCCCTTTCAAAGCGCGATCGACAACTACTTAGCAGGTAAACTGACTGAACAGCAATTAGTCGAGCAAACAGAGTACGATCGCAGATGGCGCTTTCCCTGGGAATCTTACGCCCCCATTTTGCGGTTTGCCAAAGAAAATCAACTACCTGTCCTCGCCTTAAATACACCATCCGAAGTAACGAGAAAAGTTGCCAGTCAAGGTTTAGAAAGCCTCACAGCCGAGGAAAAAAAGCACATTCCGCCAATATCCGAAATTCGCACCGACAACGCCGAATATCGGCAACTGCTGCTAGAAGTTTTCCAGCAACACCAAAAGGCAGGACAGGGAAATAGTACGGCTTTTGAAAGATTCTTGCAAGCTCAAGTTTTGTGGGACGAAACTATGGCGGAAAAAATAGCTGAATTTGTCAAAGCAAACCCCGACTATCAAGTTGTGGTGTTGGCGGGGAAAGGACACATTATTTACGGTTACGGCATTCCCAGTCGCGTCGAGAGGCGTTTGGGTGTCGGGAAGGTAAAAATGCGATCGGTTTTACTAAATTCCAGTGACAATCCTGTTTTGGCGGCAGATAGACCCATTGCTGACTTTGTTTGGAATCACTCGGAATAGTACAATTTTACTCGGAAGCAATAATCAGGAAAAAATCAATGACAAACAGACCAAAAATACTTGCATTTGCCGGAAGTACCCGCGAAGGATCATATAACAAACTGCTGGTAAAAGTTGCGGCGGCTGGGGCTACGGCGGCGGGTGCAGAAGTTACTTATGTAGATTTGCGCGATTTGCCGATGCCGCTATTTGACGAAGATTTGGAAGCAAAAGAGGGAATGCCAGAAAATGCCCGCAAATTGAAGGAATTGATGGTAGGGCATGACGGGTTTTTGATAGCTTCCCCTGAGTATAACAGTTCAGTTACGCCGGTGTTGAAAAATGCGATCGATTGGGTATCGCGCCCAGCACCTGGTGAACCGGGATTGGTGGCATTTACGGGCAAAGTAGCGGTAATTATGAGTGCTTCCCCAGGCGGAATGGGCGGTTTGCGGGGATTGGTTCATTTGCGATCGATCTTGGGGAATATTAACGTATTGGTGCTCCCGGATCAGAAAGCAATTCCCCAAGCTTTTGAAGCATTTAATGCTGACGGTACGATGAAAGATCCCAAACAGCAGGACTCTGTTGAGAATCTCGGTGCTAAGTTGTCTAATGTGCTGTCGAAATTAATCGCATGAGGCAATAAATTCATTTTGCAGTAGGGATACAGCAATGTTGTGTCCCTATCCCAACATCTGTTATTTTGCTGGCTGCATCAAGTGCGATCGCCTCGCAAAATTGCTACGATCGTAGTTGATTGGCTGTTATTCTCACCCCCAAATTAACATGACATTCACCGGAGATCCCGACTCAGCACCTGCTTTGCCCACAGCCGAAGAAGCAGCGGTTGCCAAAACCAGTAGCCGCGCTTTAGAATCGCACTTGCAAAATCATCCGTCTGGCGAATCCCTCAAATTGATATTAAACGAAAAAGAGGGAAAGACAATTGACATACCTGCCGCAGCATTGCCACTGCTATTAGCGATTTTGCAACAGACAAGCAGCGGCAATACTGTCAAGCTGATTCCAATTACTGAGGAACTCGATATCTGGCAGGTTGAGGCCATACTCAATGTCTCCCGCGAGTATGTGTGGAAGTTGCTAGATTCTGGCGAAATTCCTTACAAAATGGTAAGTACCTGTCGCCGGATACGTTATGAAGATGTAATGAAATATAAAAAGCAGGATTATGACAAAAGAAGTAAAATACTTGACGAACTTGTCGCAGAATCAGAAGCACTCGGTTTGTACGACTAACTCATGGAAATTGTAAAAGTTGTCTGCGATGCTAATGTTTTGTATTCAGCCGCACTCCGCGATTTTTTGATGGAATTAGCAGTTGGTGATGTGTTTGAGCCGAGGTGGACAGAAGAGATTCACGGCGAGTGGATGAGAAACGTGCTTCAAAACAATCCAAATCTCACATTAGAACAGCTTGCCAGAACCAAAAATCTGATGAATGCAAGCATTAAAAATTGTGTGGTGACTGGCTACGAGTTAATTATACCAGAGTTGGAACTTCCAGATCCGGGCGATCGGCACGTTCTAGCAGCAGCAATTCATTCTCGCGCGGATTTTATCGTTACTTTCAATCTCAGGGATTTTCCTACTGAGAATCTCAAACAATATAACATTGAACCGCTGCACCCAGATGACTTTATCCTGCGCTTTCTCAACTTAAAGTTTGAAGGTGTATGCAAAGCAGCCGAGAAACAAAGAATCAGGCTCAAAAATCCGCCAAAAACGCCTGACGAGTATTTACAAACGCTGGTAGAATTGGGACTGCCACTGTCAGCAAATCGGATGCGAGAATTGTGCTATGGAGATTAGTGCGATCGCAAACCGTAGACTTTTCCGAGTTTCTTCCCAGGTTTATTCTTGTATCTTCCCCCAGGCTAACTCTTCGACATAGCCAATATACCACTCATCTACTTTTTCCCACACCGCAGTAAATCTATTTACCCTTGTGCCTCTACTTGAAAAGGGGTATAATTTTATTTGCCAGAGATAATAGGTCGTCAAAACATTACCACAAATTATACCAAGACTGCATCACCCGATCGACGTAAAACAAAACCACCCGATCGCAGATTGGCAGAAATAGACAACAGTAGGCATACTTGAACCATCGGTCATCGGTCGGTATATTTCTTCCAAACAGCACGGCAGGCGTGGGAGACTCCTCCGTTACGCCTGCCTTGCAGTTTTATTTGATAATTGTGTGATTTGTGCGATCGCCAATGATACCAGTTCCCAAAAAGAATTAAACTGTAGATTATATTCAAACCCTTTGGGAATTAGTAATTCCTTAATCGAAAATCGAAAATCGAAAATCGAAAATCGAAAATAGTATCACCCCATTTTTTTCTTCTTCCAAGCCTCCACAAACGGCAAAAACACGGACACCAACTCCTGCCGATTCATCACCAAAGTCGGATAAGAAATCCTGCCGTAATTCTTCCCCACTTCCAGCGGAAAAATAGCCGGGGATTCCAGCGGCAACCAAACCGCACCAGCAGCCTTCACAATTACCCAACTCCCCGCAATATCCCAAATTTTGGGAGTCGCTTCCACCCCTCCCATAGCCACACCCGAAGCCACAGTCAAAAAATTGTAACTAGCCATGCCCAACATCCGAACTTTACTCGGAAGATGAGGCCCGATTCCCACACTCCGCGAACACAAATTAAAAAAATGATTGCCGCTCATTTTATCAGCAGTCGGCCGAATTTGCTGCCCGTTTAAAAAAGCACCTTGAGGCATATTGTCAAACACGCCGCCCGCAAAATCAGGTGCATAAAAACCGTGAAAAGACTGATTAATTGGCGGCAAATGCACGCAGCCAAAAACCGGGGTTCCGCGATACAACAAACCCAAAGAAATACCCCAAATCGGAATTCCCCTAGCAAAATTAGTCGTAGCATCCAAAGGATCGACAACCCAACACCATTCAGTATCTGGGAAAACGTGTTCGCCCTCCTCACTTAAAATCCCGTGACTGGGAAAAGTAGATGCGATCGCACTTCTAATTTCCGCATCAGCCCAATTATCCGATTTCGTCACCAAACTCCCGTCATCCTTCTCATCCGCTTGCGCGGAACCGAAATCTTGCAACAACTGCTGTCCGACTTTCTCGACAGTAACCCGTGCAAAACTTAAAATAGAATCCCAAAAATTAGTCATTAGTTATTAGTTATTGGTTATTGGTTATTGATTATTGAAACTAACAACTGCCACAGCCCAACTGACAACTGACACCTGCTTTCCTGACAACACATCAGTCTAATTCATTTTCAAGAATAGTGGCGATCGCACTTTTAGCATTATCCTGAAACTCCCGAACATCCACCCTACCCAACAACCAAACAGCCAGAATCATACCCACCGCCGGCACAGCAAAAACCAACCCGTAAGCCAACATCGGCACCCCAAACAAACTTCTGCCCAAATCCAAAATAGCACCGCCACTAATCGTCGCCACACCCCGCGCCATCGCCTGCGACAAACCCCAAGCACCAATAAAAGTCCCAGCAGTTTCCGCCGCAGTCAAATCCAACATCAAACTCAGCGCACCCGTCGTAGTAATACCCGAAGCTAAACCAAACAACATTAAAGCAGACTTAAACACAATTGGATTACCAGTAAATCCCGATAAAATAATTAAACCAAAACAAGCAGCAACCGACAAACAGCCCAACCTAATCGTATTTTCCTTGCCAATGCGCGGCACAATTAAAAAACCAGTTGCACTCAAACCGATCAGAGTACCAGTACCATAAATAGCATTCAACTGCGTAGTTTCCGAAATCGACATCTTAAAAATTTCCCCGCCGTAAGGTTCCAAAACTGCATCCTGCATAAACAAGCAAATTGTCATAATCAGCAGGAAAGTAAAAAACAAACCGGTTTGGCGGCTAGCAGTCAAAATCCGCAGCGCACTTCCCAGAGTAATTTTATCTTCTCGATTCACTGCGGACGATCGCATCTTGTACCGCGAATACTTTTTCTCAACGCCAAAAGTCGCAATCCCCACCAACAGCAAAACCAGCGCCGGCACCTTCACAAACAAACCGTTAATCGAAGCCTGCAAAACTTCCCGTGGCACATCCCCATCAATTTGCTTCAGCAAACCACTGCTAACAATCGCCCCGATAATAATACCAACCATCAGCATCGACCACACCACACCCACCAACTTCGATCGATCCTCCTCATCCGAAACATCCACCAACAAAGCAGCAAAAGGAGTCGAACTCGAACAAATAGCAATACCGTAAAGTGCAAAAATCAAACCCAACAAACCCACCCAACCGTAAGTAGGAGTAGTCCACCCCACAGCCTCCAAACTGCTACCCAAGCGCCACATCACCTGCACCGCCAAAAAAGCAGAAATCACAAACAAAACCCCGCCCATCCACACATAACCCGTGCGGTGATGGCCAAACAAAGGCTTAGCATCAGACATTTGCCCGAACCACACCCTAGCCGGGGCGACAAACTGGTGCATAGCCAGCGTACCCGCCACCACAGTAGCCGGAATCGCCAACTCTTTAATCATCACGCGATTGAGCACCCCCAGGGTCAAAATCGACATCATGCCCAATCCCATCTGAAACAAACCCAACCGGAACATAGTCACGAGGGTAACTCTCTTGATGGCAGGAGTCGCGGAATCTGTTAATCTTGAATCTGGCAAACGGTCGATCGACATAACTACTCAAATAAACACATCATTTGCACTTATAGTAACTGAGATATCGCCACCAGCCGCCATTCCTCCCCCGGCTAGAAGCTCGATCGGGATTATTCGTATAAATTCATATAAAAATAAAGAGAATCAATAACTGTGGATTTACCAACCGTGACAACCATTACCCTAGGACAAAACGGCCCCGCCGTCATTCCCCTGTGCGTCGGAACTTGGGCTTGGGGCGACAAACTATTTTGGAACTACGGCAGCAACTACGGCGCCGCCGAAGTCGAAGCAGCATTCAAAACATCCCTTGACAACGGAGTCAACTTTTTTGACACAGCCGAAGTCTACGGTAACGGCTTGTCAGAAGAATTACTGGGGCAGTTTCTCAAAAAAACCAGCCAACCCGTGCAAATAGCCACCAAATTCGGCCCCGTACCTTGGCGGATTACAGGAAAATCAGTTTCCGACGCTTTGAGTGCCAGCTTAAAACGCTTGCAAGTAGAACAAATAGCCCTCTACCAAGTGCACTGGCCATTCACTTTTTTACTCAGTCAAGAAACCCTGATGAACGCCTTAGCCGATGAAGTAAAACAAGGCAGAATTCAAGCAGTAGGAGTCAGCAACTATTCAGTAGAACAGATGCGCCAAGCCCATAAAATCCTAGCAGCCAGAGGCGTTCCCCTAGCAACAAATCAAGTCCGTTACTCCTTGCTGTCGCGGCAAGTAGAAAAACAAGGAATTGTGGGTGCAGCCCGCGAATTGGGAGTCACAATTTTAGCATACAGCCCCTTAGCCCAAGGATTGCTCACCGGCAAATACACAGCCCAAGAACCACCTACAGGAGCCCGCAAAATGGACTCCCGCTTCAGCAAAAGCGGCATCGAAAAAATTGAATTAGTCATGTCTACCCTGCGGAAAATGGGCCGAAAGCGCGATCGAACTCCCGCCCAAGTTGCCCTAAACTGGTTGATATGCCAAAACGGAGTCATCCCCATTCCCGGCGCCAAGACTGCCAAACAAGCCCAAGAAAATGCAGGCGCATTAGGCTGGAATTTGAGCCAAGATGAAGTCAATCAATTAGAACTAATGACTCGTCCTTGGCGAGAATAAATTTGTTAATTGTTGACTGTTGACTGTTGACTGTTCGCTGTTCGCCGTAGGTTGGGTTTTACTTCACTCTACCCAACCTACAGTTCACTTTCTTCTCCCCTCTTCCCTCTTCCTTCTTCCCTCTTCCTGACATCCGTTACATCCGTTACATCCGTTACAGAATCCGTTGCCGAACTTCCTTCTTCCTTCAATTATGAAAATCTTAACTGACTGGGGCTTCACGCGCGAAGGCTGGCGCAACAACAGCCGCGGCGAATATTTAGTTTTGCTTCAAGGAGGATTGCTCACAGGATTTGTAATCTTACCAGTTTATCAACTGCCAGGATTAAAAATTCAATCAACCCACTTACTTTATATTATCTGGTTTATGGCCAGTATTCTCGGCTTAACCGGATTAATTTTCATCATCAAAGGATTGATAGACTTAGGAAAAAACCTCACACCTTTACCATATCCCAGAGAAGACGGAGAATTAGTCCAAACAGGCATTTACGGAATAGTGCGGCATCCATTATACAGCGGCTTAATTTTAGCAGCCCTCGGCTGGACACTTTTTCAAATGAGCATATCCCACTTAATAGTCAGCGCACTATTAATAATACTTTTTGAGATCAAAGCCAACCGAGAAGAAACCTGGTTAACCAAAAAATATCCAGACTATTCAGAGTACCGCCAGCGAGTCAAAAAACTAATTCCGGGCATTTATTAAAAATTAGATCGCCCGTAGTTTGCGATTGCAAATGAATCAGTTTAGATTTCGGTATAGTTTTTACCTGAGTCTATATCCCCCTCGCATCCCCCTTAAAAAAACCCACTTAGAGCTACTTTTCGAGCCATCGTTCTTTAACATACTCGGCGATCGCCGGTTGTAGCATTAAACTGGTTGATGCGGTATAATTGAGCGATAGTTCATCGAAAATGAGCGATCGCTCCGCTAGGGATTGCAATGCTTCCATCAGTTGTCGGCCCGAAACTTTGGGTAAAATTTCTGCTTTTAAATTTGCGGGAGTCGCTCTTTCTTGATTAATTGCAATCCCATACATAATTTGTTGTTGTAAAGGAGACAAGCGATCGAACTGGCGATCGAGCAAATCCCACAAATCGCTAAAAACAGTATTTCCTTGAGCTAAAAATGCGTCAATCTCACCGCTAAAAATAGTTTTAATCGTAGTTGCAGCAAGTTTGATGGCGAGGGGATTACCACCAAAATGGTTGACAAGATTTTGACACTGCAATAGCGTTGGTTTTAATCCTTTATCGGCGAGGATTTTCTGGCATACGGGCGGTGAAATTCCGAAGAGTTGGAGCGATCGCACGGGTGAATTTTCGCCCGATCGCACAGCAAACCCGCCCGGTTGTTCTCTTCCGGTTAAAACCAGACAACTTTCGTGAGTTTCGTCAGCAATGCGCGCAAATAACTGTCGGTATTCTTCATAACCTTGTTGGTATTGTCCGCTGCGATTTCCTCCTTGCAAAATCGACTCCTGATTGTCTAAAATTAACAAACAGCGTTTTTGCCGCAACTGTTCCATGAGAGCGTTAATAGAGTAATTTTTGGCGGTTGATGAACCAGTGAAAATTGGTAAAATATCGCCGAGGATAGCATCTAATGGCGGTGCTTGCTGCAAACTCCGCCAAATTACAAATTCAAATTGAGATTGAAGTTGCTGGGCGAGTTTGACAGACAGAGAAGTTTTACCGATACCGCCAAGTCCAAAAATACCGATCGCGCGGGTAGAATTGCCGCTAATCCAAGTTTTTAATGTTTCCAGTTCCTGTTGCCGGTTGTAAAATTGGGAAACATCGATCGCTTCTCCCCAATCTTGAGTGCTGCTATCTCCTTCGCTAGCCGGCAAGATGCCCGCACTGCAATGCTGGTAACGGCGCAAGACTGCTTGCAGATTTTGCTTTGAGATTTTTTCGCCGATGATTTGAGAGAGATTTCGCCACAAATGCGAACCGACTTTTTTGATATAGTCATGTTCGTAAAGTAAGCGATCGGCTATCTCTTGATAAGAGTGTCCTTCCCAAGTTTGCAGAAAGACGCGGGATTGAATGTCATTGAGTTTTTGCTTTTTGTTTGCGGATTGTAACAGACTATCAACTAGGGCGATCGCCTCTTGTGGTGTCATAGTTTGTTAGTTTAGCCTATTCAGTAAATATACTGATTCTTCTGATGAGGGGGTTGCTTTTCAGGATAGAAAATAAATTTACTCAATTAACCGGGATTTAGCCCCTTTTACACTCGGCGGTTGAAACCCCGTCTACACATACGAAGTCCAGCAGAGGGGGACTAAGAAATAAGAGGGGTATTTAACGGATTTGGGATGAGGTGAAATCTAAAATCTCAAACCTAAAATCGATCGGGGGAATTTACGCAAGTTTACAAAAGATGGTTACTTTTTCTCACCGACAGCGCGATCGGGGGAATTTACGCAAGTTTACAAAAGATGGTCACTTTTTCTCACCGGCAGGGCGATTGAGGGAATTTACGCAAGTTTACAAAAGATGGTCACTTTTTCTCACCGACAGCGCGATTGAGCGAGGAATTTACGCAAGTTTACAAAAGATGGTCACTTTTTCTCACCGGCAGGGCGATCGGGGTTGGTTATTCTTTAATAGTTGAGTTTGTTCATTAAATTCATCATTTACAACACCTGGAGGATTTTATGTTTACTTGGGACAATTTTGTGCAGGCTTTGAAGCGAACAAGTGTTGAATTTGAACATTTGAAAATTATTCAACTAGCACAAGCAATCTTAGAATCTGGACGCGGTAAGTCAGAACTATTCAAGCTTCATGCAAATCCTTATGGAATGAAGTTTCGGAGAGAAATGAGAGCAATTGCCGATCAGGTTATTTATACTGACAGTGCTGGAGAAACAGACATATACTGCAAGTTTGATGATTTAGAAGAAGCAGTTAAAGGCTATTGGGTGTTTATCGATCGTCCCGTTTATTCGGGTTGGCGAACCAGCAACAGCACTCCTGAAGATTATATTGAGTTTATTGCTTACGCTGGATATATTGGTGGGCCATTTACTGGTTCTGATGAGGATCGAAAGAGTAAAGACGCTTATATCAAGAAAGTCCTTGACCTTGTACCTGAAGCTAAAACTCTTTTGGGTATTTCTTCTCCTACGCCTACACCAACTCGTAAAACTTGGAAGGGTAAAGGAGTGCTTTTAGAGATTGGGCATGGTGTTAACCCAAGTGGTTTTGACCCTGGAGCGGTAGTTGGACGTGAACGTGAATATGACCTCAACAAAATTGCAGCCCAAGAAGCAAAAAATGTCATTCTAGCAGCAGGCGTGCCATGTACCGTTACTGATTTTGGTGGTGTTACTCCGGGGAATGACTTGTATGAAATTGGCAAAACTGCTGAGGGGTTTGATGTTTTTTGTTCAATTCATCACAATGCAGCAAACCGTTCAGCTCAAGGTGCCGAGGTGCTAATTCACAAGACAAAGGGGGATGCCGTAGATCTGGCATTGGCAAAATTGATGAGTGCTGAGATTGCCTCAGAGCTAGGAATTCGCGATCGTATTGCTAGGGGAAGAGATCCCCGTAAAGCTTTAGGGGTTTTAAGCGGAGCAGAAGATACAGATGTTCGTGTTTCAGTGCTTGCAGAAATTTACTTTATGGATGCACCAGTCGCAAATCGCAAAGATTGGAGCGAGCGCGGTGGAAGAGCTGTTGGTCGGGCTATTTTGAAGTGGCTTGCAGCTAATTCATAGGCACTAAGCTGTTCTGCATTTAAATTGTATGTCAAAAAAAATTAACTTTTTGTGGGGAGTAGGGGTTGGGCGTCCCGCCCGCCCTGAATATACAATTTAAATGCGCGACAGCTTAAAACGTTTTCTATCTACGAGATTTATAGAAACAAGGAAAAACAGAATATGGCTCTCATTACGCTGCCAAACGGCACAAGTGTGGATTTGGTCGAGCCAATTTTGGCCGATGGTAATTTCTATTGGTACGAAGCAACTAAAGGAGGGGATAGAATTCCAACCTCTTTAGGCGAACTCAATGGAATTTTGCAGCTTGCTAAGGAAGCCGAGAAAGCACGTTCTGCGCTTGGCGAACCTATGATTGTTACTTCTTGGTATCGCCCCAAGTGGCTCAACGATGAAATTCCCAATGCTTCTCGCAATTCGCAGCATATTCCTGGGAAAGCTATGGATTTTTACTGCATTAACCTTACTCCCTTACAAATCTACAGGAAGTTAGATCCAATCTGGGAGGGAGGGTTAGGTTTATACGGTGGTCATGTACATATTGATGTCAGAGGCAGTAGAGCTAGATTCTAAACCTGTTTTCGGTTTCGCTCTTGAAAGACTTGAAAAATCAGTTGTATCAAAATTTTGTCACTTTTTCTCACCGACAGAGCGACCTATAGCAATCCTAAGTGATTTTCTAGATCCGTAAAATCTGAAAGTCTTGCTATACAACAAGTCTAGGAAGACTAGAGGGCGTTGTGTTGTGAGACTCAGATCGGATTGCTATAGTTTGGGTTTTGATTGAGTTAAGGCAGAGCAAAAGCTGCTAACACCGTATTTCTAATTCCAATACAACAGCTTGAGGTAAATTATAGCTGTCAATCATAACGTTCCGTATTTCAGTCAAGAAGATAACGAAATTGAACCTTGGCGCACTTGCGGTTCTACCAGCACGGCAATGTGTCTGAAGTATTTTCAAGTTGCAGATTTAGGCCCCTGGCCACAGTACGAGGATGATGTAAAAAAACGTTTCGATCGACTGGGAATAGATCACGGTTCTCCCGATGGAATCAAAAGATTGTTAGAAGGTTTAGGGTTGAGAGATAATTTGACATTCAAGGGGAGTCTTTCAGACATCACTCGCTCTCTCGATTCTGGTGAGATATGTATATTGCATGGTTATTGGACGCGGTGGGGTCACATTCTAGTTATTCGCGGTTATAACAACAATGGTGACTTTTTTGTGAACGATCCAACCGGAGAATGGTTCTACGCAGGCTATCGGAAAAATTCCCGATTTTCACCAGACAACAAGGGCGAAAACAAGTTATACAGTCGTAAATTGATATCCTCCGGTGGGAATGCCTTTAGTTTGCGTGAAGCTTTAGATTTTTATGACACTTGGAACAGTAGCAAGATCGAATCTACTGCAACAATGTCGTTGCATCGAGTTTCTAGATAGCTCTGAAAAGTTCCTGCGTTTGCAATTGACATTCTGCTCGCTAAGTGAATTCTCCTCTCAGGGCGATCGCCCTCACGTGATCCATCAGCTCGATCGCCCTTCGTAGCCCAAACTGCTAGCTATTAGAATAGCGATCGCACCTCGTCACTCCTTCATTCCCTCACCAAATAACGGGAAATGAAGATTGCAGGTGCGATCGCTCTTTCCTCTGACTAATGACTAATGACTAATGACTAATGACTTTCATTCATGCCGCGTACCATCAGGCATCACCGCACCCTTTAAATTCGCCCCTGCCAAATTAGTATCCAACAGCCAAGCATTTCTCAGATTAGCACCCTTCAAATTAGCACCTTCCAGATTAGCCATCCACAGATTAGCACCCTCCAAATTAGCACCCTCCAAGTCAGCATTTACCAGAAAACTACCTTTCATAAAAGCACCTTTTAACTTAGCCTTTTTTAAATTACTCCCTCCAAAATAAGCATCCTCTAAAAACGCATTTTCTAGATTGCTTCCCTCCAAATTTGCCCCTGCCAAATTGCTGCTTATCAGGTAAACCCCCGCCAAATTTGCCTGTTTCAAGTTAGCGTTTACCAAATGCGCGCTCCACAAATTCGCATCTTTTAGGTTGGCTTTTTCTAAATTGACGCCTTCGAGAAAAACTTCGCTCAAATTCGCCCCTGAAAGATTGCAACCTTGACATTCCCTCGCTGTCAGCAATTGCCGGACTTGATCCTTGACTGACGAACGGTTCGCTGCGAAAATTATTAAACCTGTAGTTGCTAAGGCAATAATACTAAAAGTTGCCAGCCCGATCGCACTTACAATCTTCCTTTGTCCCGCGCCTCGAAACATCCGCTTGCAGTCCCCTAAAAATATTTCGATAATTGTTCCTATTTATAACCTCGTTCCTTCCTTCCCCTGCCTTTATGAAAAAAAAGTTAAAATTTAAATTCCTGACGATCGCACTTCTTGTAAGCTTAGCAATAATCGGTGTCGGGTGCGATCGCCTTTTCACAAAATCCTTTCAGCTTCCCGCCTCAGCCAAACAAGAACCCTGGCCCATTCAAACAGGCCTCCGAACAGCCATCCTTCGCGACAACATACCAACAGTCAACCGCGTAGTTTTAGTACCCGACGAAGCCACATTTTTAGCAGCAATCCAAAAATGGAATCTCAAAGGAAACTGGCCTATTCTCATCGAAGACAAAAAATATACGCCCATGTTTTTGCAGCGCTTTCAACCCGAAGAAATAGTCCGTTTGCCAAGCATCAAACAGCAACTGCCAAAAAATCAAAAACTCCAGCAATTAATGCTGAACGCCACAGCAGCCGCCTGGAATGCCACGGATACTCAAACCTTAAAAGCAAAATGGACGCAACTTGGCTGGGAACCCCCAGGAGTAGTAATCACATCAGAAAATGACCCCGCACGCTCAGCAGCAGTTGCCTTAGCAGCCGCTCACGGCCAACCTTTAGTATTTCTAGAAGGCAACTTCGGAAAACCCAACGATACCCTCAATAACACACAGTGGAAAACTCTGCAACTAGCAGTTACAAAAGCCGTCGAATCAACCGGATATTTTTACTCTCAACTCGCAGACCCGATCGACACAATAACCATTGTACGCCAACAAGCAGTCAAATATCAATCTCCTGAAAAACCAGACGAACAACTAGCCGTTACCGATGGTTTGGGAAGGCACCCCAACGACGAACGCTGGGCTGCTGTCGGCTGGATTTACGGTTCCGAGGTACGATCGATCTATCAAGCCATGTGTGCCATATTTCTAGACAGCCAAACAGCCATGCTTTATGACAGTTACCCCAAGGAAGGAAATTGGGCAAAATATGAAATGGAGGAAGCAGCTAGCGAACTAAAAACCATAGGTTTAAATGTCGAATTAGTGCAGAAACCCGAATCTAGCCTGGAAAAGTGGCGGAGTTTAGCTTCAAAACCGTGGACATTTGACTTAATATTAATGAATTCCAAAGGCTATCCAAAATCATTCCAAGTGGGCAACGGCGACGCTTTAGTTGAAGACATACCAAAACTACAATTTCCCGCAGCAATCCACATGATCCACAGTTGGTCAGCAGCAGCGCCAGATGACACAAACACCGTTGCCGGAAGGTGGCTAGAGAATGGTGCTTACGCATATATTGGCAGCGTCAACGAACCTTTTTTATCGGCATTTATTCCACCTAAAATAATCGTCGATCGCCTAAAGCGAGGAGCACCCTTTTTAATCGCAGCACGCCAGCTCGAATCCCCACCCTGGAAAGTCGCCACCATCGGCGATCCGCTAATGTCGATCGCCAAACCCAGACCAAGAATCCCGCCCAATCAACAACCGATATGATAGTATGCGCGAGCGAGGATTTTAAAATTAGAGATTTGAGATTTGTGGTTTGAGATTTGTGGTTATCAGGGAAAATATCCCATCGACAATTCTTTAATTTGAAAGTTGTTTTTTACTGAGTTATATGATATTGCTAGTTCACTGATGCGATCGGCATAGCCACCCACAAGGTAAATATAGTTGATTACCATTATAGCCAGAGTATATCTAAGTTTGAATGTAACTGAGCATACAATCACGCCAAATCCGTCGCTCCTCATAATCAGTCATTCCACCTCAGCGGCTAGCCCCAAAAATTTACCCTAAAATACGCCTTAATTAAGTTGTCAATTCCCCTAAAATCACTCAAAATGAAAATAAGAAATAAATTGTAATATTTATATAACTTCTCACCGAAGAATTAACCGCTAAATGAGAGCCATCCCTCCTGTGGATCTGCCGCCACCCGGGCCAACCGCAGCAACTCCCCAAGCCTCCCGACTAAGCCCGCTATTCAACCGCCTGCACCCCAGCCCAGAAACCCTCCTGCTCATCCTCTCCCTAGTCATCGGGGGAGTTACGGGTGCAGGCGTCGTCACCTTTCACTACCTCATCCACTTCATCCACAGCCTGATGCTGGAAGACTTCATGGGGGCGATCGCCTCGAAAGGCTCTTGGACGCTAGCCTGCATTCCCACCATCGGCGGAGTCATCATCGGGCTGATGCGGTGGCGATTTCGGGATTTTGGGCCGAATATGTCTTCCTTAATTGCAGCCACCCGCGGCCTGCAAGAACTCTCCCCCCTCAAACCCATCACCAAAATGGTGGCGGCCTCAGTTTCCCTCGGCACCGGCGCCTCCCTCGGCCCGGAAGCGCCCAGTGTCGAAATCGGCGCCAACTTCGGAATGCTGCTGGCTCAAGTCTTGCAGCTTTCCCCAGAACGGCAGCGCTTGCTCCTCGGCGCGGGAGCTGCTGCTGGTTTATCCGCCGGGTTTAACTCTCCCATCGCCGGAGTCTTCTTTGCCTTAGAAGTCGTGCTCGGCAGCACCTTCGCCACTTCGTCAGTCAGCGTTGTCTTGCTCTCCGCCGTAGTTTCGGCGCTCATCGCTCAAATCTGCTTGGGAGCTCAGCCGGCCTTTTCTTTGCCGATCTACGATGTCCGCAGCCCCCTGGAACTGCCTCTGTATATGGGATTGGGACTTTTAGCGAGCGGAGTGTCTCTAGCCTACACAGAAGCAATTCAATTAGCCGAGGGCTGTTTTCAAGGAAAAGTCCGAGGATTTGCTTGGCTCGGACGACTGCCCCGGCCGCTTCACCCGATCATCGGCGGGGCCGCAGTCGGCTTAGTCGCCCTGCAATTGCCTCAAATTTTGGGTGTTGGCTACGAAACAGTCCAAGCCATGCTCCAAGATGTTAAATTTTCCTTGCCTTTGCTGTTGCTGCTGCTGTTTGTCAAACTGGCGATGACAGCAATCAGCCTCGGCAGCGGTTTAGTGGGCGGTATCTTCGCTCCGGCGATGTTTTTGGGAGCTTCCCTGGGTTCGGCTTACGGCCTCTTTTTGGAAATGCTGCCGGCAATGAGCGATCGAGTCGCTGGCCCTGCCGCCTACGCAATGGTGGGAATGGCCGCCGTCCTCGCCGGCAGCGCCAGAGCACCGCTGACAGCCATCCTATTGATGTTTGAATTAACCCGCGATTACCGGATTGTCTTGCCTTTGATGGCCGCAGTCGGATTGAGCGTTTGGCTGGTGGAGTGTGTCAACCGCCGATCGACAGCCCACAGCCTCAACCTTCAGCAAATGGGCGTAGACGTGGCTGTCAATACACCGATCAAAGCCAGAGAACAGTTGCAGGATTGGGAAGATGTTCTGGGCGATCGCATCGTCACAGAGTTGATTTCTTGCCAACTCCCCACCGACAGCGAACACAGTATCGAGGAGCCTGTGCTGGCGATCGCTAATTCACATTTGCCGGAAAATGTCAAACCATTACCTGAAACAAAATCAGCAGTTTGACGGCTCTCAAATCGGGTTGTTTCGCCACCAAACCGATAACCTTAAAGCTAAATCTGACAACTATGATATTTATCAACCCGAAAACGGATTACGCCTTCAAAAAAATATTCGGTTCCTCAGAAAGCAAAGATATTCTAATTAGCTTTCTCAACGCTCTAATTTATGAAGGCAATCCCACCATCCAAGACTTAGAAATTATCAACCAGAATCTGCCGAGGCAACTTGAAAGTTTAAAAGATACTTACCTCAATGTCACAGCAAAACTAGACGATGGCAGCTTAGTCATTATTGAAATTCTAGTTCTCAACGTTCAATATTCTGGCAATCGGGTGTTGTACAATGCAGCCACAACCTACGCATTTCAATTGCAAAGAGGAGAAGGCTATCGAATGCTCAAGCCATTAATAGCTTTAACCATTACAGATTTTGAAATGTTTCGCAACAGCCCTAACTTAATTTCGAGATTTGTGTATAAAGAAGTTAAAAGCAATTTAAACTATCCCGAAGATGCCATGAACTTAGTGTTTGTAGAATTACCTAAATTCCATAAAGAAGCAAGTCAACTAGAAACTTTGACAGATAAATGGATATATTTCATGAAATATGCCAGAATTCTCTCAGAAGTTCCCGAAACAATCGATAGCGTACCGGAAATCCACAAAGCATTCGATCTTGCCAATCAAGCCCGGTTAAGTCGGGAAGAAGTAGAAGTTTTGGAACGCAGGGAACAGTTTATTCACGATCAACAGGGGGCAATTATTAAAGCTTTTGAAGAAGCAAGACAGGCAGGAATACAGGAAGCAAGAGAGGAAAGAAAACGAGAAGAAACGCTAGCGATCGCCCGACAATTACTTTCACAGCTAGATAATGCCACGATCGCCCAAGTTACGGGGCTTAGCGTTGAGGATGTGCAGAATTTGCGCTCGACCAATTCATAGTTTAAAGTGGGCGATCGTACCTTGAGCCGATCGCCCACCCTCAACCCCTCGACATCGCAGACAGTGGCGCTACCCTCAAATCTGCTCTAAAATAATCAAAAATTATAAACAAGCCCAGAGGCGCTGAGGTGACTCCTAACGAGGGAACGGCAAACAGCGAAAGTCAGAAAATACCCGGCAAAACCCCCTTGGGTTCTAGTTACTACGGCTTGTTAGGGCTGCATCCTTCCGCATCGCCGATCGAAATTCGGCGATCGTACCGGGAACTGAGCAAACTCTACCATCCCGATACCACCGAGCTGCCGCCCGCAGTCGCCACCGCCAAATTTCAGCAGCTCAACAACGCCTACGCCACCCTCAGCAACCCAGAACGTCGCCTCGCCTACGACCTCAAAATAGGCTATTCTCGCCTGAACGTGATTCAGTCGCCCCCAGGCTTCAATACTCCGGTTTCGGGATCGGGCAAAAAAACTTCCAACTCCGCTTACCTAGATCCCACGGATCGACCCCTTTCTCCCGGAGAAATGTTCGCTCTGTTTATCATGGGAGCTAGCTTAATCGGATGTTTGGTACTGGCGATCGCGATCGGCTTAATTCGCGGCAATTAAAGCCTCCAATCCCAAATCTCCAATCTACAATCGGAAATCCCCAATCCGAAATCCCCAATCTAAAATCCAAAATCTAAAATCTAAAATCCCATGACTCTTCCTTCCGCTGACACTCCTTTGTACAACCATCCACTCCCGGAAATCGAGCAGTGGCTAAAAAGCCGCGGCTGCCAGCAAGATCGGCGAGAACTCCACTGCTGGCAGATCGAGCAACTTACATGGAAAGCAGAACTCTCCCTCGATATTGACCAACTTACCGTCCGCTACATCGATGCTGGAGCCGACGGCCAAGACATTCAGCGAGCATTCAAATACTCCCTCTCACGTCAAGACATTGAAGCGGCCGTTTTCTCCGGCCCCTAATTTGATTTTAGATTTTAGATTTTAGATTTTAGATTTGTCCTCCAATCTAAAATCTAAATTCGTTATGTTGAGCAGGAGATGACCTACTTGGAAACTAAAAAATCAACCAAAAAATCTAAAATCTAAAATCCCAAATCCAAAATCGTTAGACTTTGCCAAATCGGCGACTGCGCTTCTGATAATCAGACAAAGCGCGGTGAAACTCCGATCGATCAAAATCCGGCCACAGCGTCTCAGTAATGTAAATTTCCGAATAAGCCATTTGCCATAGTAGAAAATTGCTCAACCGCATTTCCCCGCTCGTCCGGATCAGCAAATCCGGGTCACAAACATCAGCAGTATACAAATAGCGTTTAAATAAAACCTCATCAATCTCCTCCGGCTGCAACTTGCCCTCTTTCACCTGAGTGGCGATCGCCCGACAAGCTTGTACAATCTCCTGACGCCCCCCGTAATTCGTCGCCACCGTAAACAAAATCCCCTGATTATGCTGAGTGGCCGTCACAGAACGCTCGATTTGGGCCTGCAAAGACTTCGGCAAAGCCTGCAAATTCCCCATAAATTGAATTTGCACGTCCTCGTCCACCATCTCCCGCAATTCTTGTCGCAACTTACCCTCAAACAAACTCATTAAAAAATCCACTTCCCCGGCAGGCCGCCCCCAATTCTCCGTCGAAAAAGCATAGGCCGTTAAAGCTGGAATCCCCCAATCTTTGCAGCAGCGCAGCAGTTCCTTCAGAGTGCTAGCTCCTCGGCGGTGCCCCGCAATCCGCGGCAAGCCCTTCTTCTTAGCCCAGCGCCCGTTCCCGTCCATAATCACTGCTATGTGCTTAGGCAGTAGTTCCTGTTGCAGATCCTCCGGCAACTTTTCCAAGCAAATTCCTTGACTCATGGTTTCTCCCGATTACCCGACTAACGGCGCAGTATCCGTTTTAATAGCGTCACTCCCTTCAATCCTATCTGGCGTCCGAGATTGCCGATCGGAATTGGAGCCACAACTCTTTCTCCCTCGGACGGAAACAGCTTTGCTTCCAGCAATTCCTTAAGTTTGTTGCTAGTCAAAGGTCGATTTAAAAGTCCCATCTGGGCTAAAGAAATAGAACCCGTTTCCTCGGACACCACCACGCACACGCAAGCTTGCACCCGTTCCGTAATCCCCATCGCCGCCCGGTGGCGCGTTCCCAACTGCCGCGACGCAGTGCGATCGGACAAAGGCAAAATTACTCCCGCCGACACGATCCGCGAACCTCGAATCAAAACAGCCCCGTCGTGCAGCAAAGTTTGCGGCTGAAAGATAGTCTGCAACAATTCTTTAGAAACTTCAGCATTTAGCTTTAACCCCGGCACAGAAAAATCTCGATCGTCGATCGGAGAATCTGTTTCTATAATTAGTAAAGCGCCCGTCCGGTTTTGCGAAAGTTCTTTTACTGCGTCCACAATTTCATCTATTACGCTGTCCGGTTCGGGAGTTGGCCGGCGATCGCGTCCAAACAATTGCCGAAATTCCCCCCGACCCAATTGTTCCAGAAATCGGCGAAACTCCGACTGCAATATTACCGCCATTGCCACAGCCGAACCAGTCACCAAGCTATTTAGCGCAACGTGCAACAGCCTCAATCCAGCCCAGTTGCTCACCGCCGCCGCCAGCATCAAAATGATAAATCCCCGTACCATCCACAGCGTTCTGCGCTCGCCAACAATGACGAGCACCAAATACGCAAGGGCAAAAACCAGTCCAATATCGATCCCTTGAATCAATAAGGACTGAACCAGGGCCAAGTCAAAGCCAGATTGTTGATTGTTCATGGTTCATCGAACGCTACCGCCTGTGAACCGCGAACCGTGATGCACTCGAACCCGTGAACCATGAACAGTTGTTATAAGGAATACTCTGAAAATCCCCGTGTTTTTAGACCGGGGAGTGTCAATCCAATCGCGTGACTGAACAAGGCAAAAGTTAAAAGTGAAAAGGCAATCGTCACTAAGTAAACATGGATTGTCTTTCTTTTAACTTTTAACTTTTAACTTCTAAGTTTTTACTTTTGAGCTCCGAGTCGTTCAGGAAGGCGGTCAAGCCTCAGCAAATCCTGGTAAGTTTCCCGCTGTATAATCGTGTTAACTTCCCCATTTCTCACTAAAACCGCTGCCGGTCGGGGTACTCGGTTATAGTTAGAAGCCATACTGTAATTGTATGCCCCTGTGGCCGTAACCGCGAGGACATCTCCGGCATGACACTCGGGCAATTTGGCATCTTTAATCAGAACATCGCCTGATTCGCAGTGTTTCCCAGCAATTGTCACTGTTTCCGTTAAGGCAGCAGACATTTTACCGGCTGCGAGGACTCGATAAACTGATTGATAGGTAATAGGACGCGGATTGTCCGACATCCCTCCATCCACAGCTAGATACGTCCGCATGGACGGAATGACTTTTTTAGAGCCAACGGTGTAAGCTGTAACGCAAGCTGTACCGACGAGCGATCGACCCGGTTCGCAAAGCAATTTTGGTAATGGCAATTGCTGCCGCTCGCAAGCTGCTACCACTGCGGAGCAAATTGTACGAGCCCAATCTTCAATGCTGGGAGGATCGTCCGCTTCAGTATAGCGAATGCCCAACCCCCCGCCAATATTAATTTCTGTTGCTGGCAAACCATAACTCTGTGCTTTTGTCAAGGCCTGAATGATGACTTCAGCTAAATCGTCATGGGGTTGCAGTTCAAAAATCTGAGATCCGATGTGAGCGTGCACTCCCACGCAAAATAACGACGATTGTTGGCTGATGAATTTAAATACTCGATCGAGCGAGTTGGGATCAAAGCCAAATTTACTGTCGATTTGACCCGTCTGAATGTACTCGTGGGTGTGACACTCAATTCCTGGAGTAAACCGCACCATAACTCGTGTCGGCCCACCTGTGAGGCTGCTGACACCCGATTCTCCCAACTCTGCTAGAGTCTCTAAATCCCGCCAATTGTCGGCTACGGTAATGCAGCCGCTTTCGACAGCTAGCTGGAGTTCCTCGCGGGACTTGTTGTTACCGTGGAAGTAGATTTTGTCGGGACTGACTCCGGCTTGCAGTGCAGTGTAGATTTCCCCGGCGGATACGACATCTATGCCTAAACCTTCGTCCGCTGCGATCGCGCAAACTGCCAAACAACTCCAAGCTTTAGAAGCATAGAGCACTTGAGATTCGCCCGGATAGTAACGCCCGAAAGCATCCCGGTACTGGGTACAAGCCGCCCGCAACGTTTCTTCGTCTAAAATATACAACGGCGAGCCAAATTGCTCCACCAAAGCTGTCACCTCGCAGCCTCCGATTTCCAACCGATCGCTGCTGTTAACACTGGCTGTCAGCGGTAACAGTTCTTGATTGGGCGATCGAGTTTGCAGAGCTTGTTGAGACTCAGACAGATACTTAAGTCCAGATTCTACCCCGATCGATTGAGTTGATACCATCTCGCAATAACTATCCTTACGGTCTTTCCCAGTGTACAATTGACCGCAAGCAATTGGGTCATAAGCGCCCAGATTGATGCTTTTGAGTAATTTTAAAATCTAAAATCTAAAATCTAAAATCCCCTGTGCGTTTTATAGAAATTAAACATCTCGCCCCAGAACACCTGCCTGACGCCGTAGAACTCGATCGGCTTTGTTTTGGCGGACTTTGGGCGATCGAAGGCTACAGGCGCGAGTTAGACAGTCCTAACAGCGATTTATTAGGTCTTTGGACATGGGAAACTGACGACTGTGAATCAGCTCAACATGGGGCGGACACGCACCCCGTACAAAACCGGGCGGGCACGGGGGCACCGCCCCTACAAAACCGGGCGGGCACGGGGGCACCGCCCCTACAAAACCGGGCGGGCACGGGGGCACCGCCCCTACAGATTTCGCGAACTCTCATCGGTATCGGTTGTTTGTGGGCGATTTTAGAGGAAGCTCACATTACAATGCTCGCAGTTCATCCTCAGTTTCAACGTCAGGGTTTGGGACAAGCTCTGCTTTTGGCTTTGCTAAAATCGGCTTGTGAAAGACAATTAGAACGGGCAACTTTAGAAGTGCGGGAATCGAATTTAGCCGCAGTTTACCTGTACAAAAAGTTTGGTTTTAAAGAGGCTGGACGGCGCAAGCGATACTACGAAGACACCGGAGAAGATGCTCTGGTAATGTGGCGCAGCGGTCTGGAAAAACCGGAATTTCAGCAATATTTGACGGTTGAGAAAGTGCAGATGTGCGATCGGCTGCATCAGAAAAACTGGCATTGGGCGATCGACATTTTTGAGTTGTGAGCATGAGGCTCCAGAAACCTGGTTTTTTACGACCATACTTCATTGCCACCCGCAAACTCGATAAAAACCCGGTTTTTTTTGTCGGTATTCAAGCACCCATGAGGCTTCAGAAACCGGGTTTTTTACAACAATACTTGATTGCCGCCCATAAATTCGATAAAAACCCGGTTTTTTTTGTCGGTATTCAAGCACCCATGAGGCTTCAGAAACCGGGTTTTTTACAACAATAC
>NZ_JAUBUC010000017.1:78239-104609 GCF_036705285.1 Microcoleus sp. B4-C1
TTGATTGCCGCCCGCAAACTCGATAAAAACCCGGTTTCTTTTGACTGAAATTTTCACAATATCTCCTAATTTTGGCTCAAAAACTCTAGTAAATTTACGGTATCAAATACGGCAAAAAAGCTTTAATCTCTATCCCAAGATGTTGTTTTCGTTAATTGCTGCTACAGACGAAAACAAACTCACTGCTGTGGGTCAAGCCTTTCAAAACAGGAATATCTAATGAACATAAAATATGGACTGACCGCTATCCTTGGAACATATTTAATATCCACATTTGGAGGAGCGACCGCTATGGCAGCCACAATAGGAGGCACAATCAGGGTTGACGTAAGTGGGGGCGACTTCGCGGGGGTCTACACAGGTGACTTTGCCTACGACGACACATACCTGACCAAAGCCGGCTCAGAATCCATGAGCATCAATGGTCGTGGAAGCCGAACTCGACCGGGACTGCTATCTTTTAACTTTAGATTTCTCGACTTTGTAACAGGATTAACTCCTGTTACCTATACGGTCAATGATGTAGACAACTTCCCAAACGCTCCAGTTTTGCTTTTCGAGAATGGAATTCCCACTCAATTTGCCTTACAAGTTTTTTCTGAATCTGGAAATGACGCATTTGGGTTCTTAGATCCCAAGGCATTTTTTTTCGCCTTGCAGAATGGAACTAATGGAGGTGATGGGATTGTGACCTTAAAAATTACTGAACCTACTACTGAACCTACTCCTGTACCAGAGAACTCTTCTCCCTTCGCCTCATTGTTGGCTTTCTTGGGCTTGGGTGGGGTTCACCTGTGGAGAAAGTCGAGAAAGCGTTAGTCAACAGAAACAAATAATCTTTAACAACCTAACTTGAGAGGAATTTCCCATGACAGTAATCGATACTCCGTTTTTGGTGACAGGTGGCGAAACTAAGAACCCACCTAGCAATGCTTTTAGTCCAAGTCAGCGTCAAATAAATATTCGCGCGCCCTTCTCCGTTCCCTCTGCCGAGCAATGGAGTGGACAAAAAGTATGGCTGCTACTTCCGGGTTTCACAAATCCCGCCGATTATTACGATCCAAATCTGGCGGCAGCCATCAGGGATGCCAACCCAAACGATACGGTTTTAGCCCTTGACTGGACTCAAGTGAGCGGAACCAAGTTTTTCAATATTGGGCCATTAGGGATAGCCGCTGGAGACCTTTACAGATCGGGTTCGTGGATTACCCCAGTGGCAAACGCAGTCCGAGACAAACTTGTTGAGTGGGGAATGCCAGCCGCAGCACTCAATATTGTTGGTAATAGTCTCGGCGCTCACTTAGCCAGCGATCTTGCTGCCAGTTTTACTAGCTACGGAAGTCAAGTAAGTTCGGTGACAGCCCTTGACCCAGCATCAAATAAAGCCAGAGGTGTCAGTCCATACGATACAGATAATGGCTACGATACTGACCTATCAAATGGATACTTAGAAAACGGAGGAACTCCAGACCCAATCAAACGCTTAGACCTTGGTGGTGCTGCGGTTTCAAGAAGTTTTAATGGCATCAGTAGTTTAGCAGGAAATGAAGCTCAAGCTGGAACTGCTAAGGAATCTTTCCTGTTTGACTTCGGCACCAATCCGGGTAATATCTCGGCACAAATTGCTCAACACAACGGTGTCGTCACCGCCTACACAAATTTGGTTAAAACTGATGCAGCCGGCCATTCTCGTTTAGCCACAAATATTCTGGGTCTGAGTGACACGCGGGCAGATCATCAATTTCGACCAAATTTCTATAAAGGGGATTTTAATGTCTCTCCTCAAGTGCATGAAGGAGTGATTCCTGTTGATACTGAATATAATCCTTTGTTTCTAGTTGGTGCTAAGCTTGATGGCGGGATAAATGACCGAATCATCTATGGGACTAACAGAAACGACGTATTAACAGGGACTGGGGTTTTTGCCAAATATTACAACAACAACGGCAACCATACTTATTATTTTGGGGATGGGGACGATATTGTCTCTGCTGGCACTGGCAATGATATCATCTCTGGGGGGAATGGAGTTGACGCCCTTGGTGGCGGAGATGGAAATAATCTGATCTTTGGTGAGGCGGGTGGTGATTTTATCACTGCTGGCACTGGGAATGACACCATCTCTAGCGGGCCTGGAAATGACAACATCAATGGCGGAAATGGCAGGAATACCATTCGCGGTGATGAGGGTAATGATTATCTCACTGGTGGAAACGGCATCAATATCTTGTTTGGTGGTTTGGGGAACGACACTCTCGCAGGTGGTACCGGTCAGAACATATTAAGAGGTTCAGAAAACAACAGTTTGTCTAGTGCTGAGGTAGATACTTTAATTGGCAACAGCGGTCAATCTCTTAACACATTTTATATTGGTGATGGTACAAGAAATTGGTACTCAGTCGCTGGTGGAAATGATTACGCCTATATTCAGAGGTTTAATCCAGACAGTGACATAATTTTGGGTGGCGTGAATATTGAGGCGCAAAACCTCATCACTCAAACTTTTCTCTGGGCGGGAAGTGAATTGATTGCAAAGATTGACGGTCTCTGGGCTTCGCAAATGCAGTTCCCTGTAAGGATATTTTAGGCTTGACCTTTCTCCGGTATTGCAGAGGTAGCTGCGAGCAGTCAATCTTTAGAACTTGGCAACACTACACTACGATCGATTTTGAGGTTTGTAGTTGCGCTAAAGGAAAACCATAAACTTTCAGTGCACGCATTCCGACTAAAGAAACCGGGTTTTTTGCTAAATTTGTGGGCTACAGCGCGTCTTTTCGTGAAAAAAATCGGTTTCTGGGCCTCATCCGTAAGTCCTAATTTTTTTAAAGTTCGTACATCGATCGCCAGTCTAACCAATAACTTTTGTAAAAAAACTGCCCTACACTTCGAGAAATATCCATTTGGCACCTGCATGACAGCCAAAAAGATTATGCTAGAATCCATCAATACGCAGTCGTAGGTTGGGCACGGGCCGAGAAGAGCAATCTTCTTGCAGTCTAGGGGAGGTTGTAGGTCAGCCACCATTTGGGTCTTCCCAGTTGAAAGCCACCCTGCAACATGAGCCTGGAATCTGCAACCGCAGCCGAGTGCGGCAGATAGGTTGGGAGTGTCGCGCTAGAATAAGCAGTACGAGTTAACACTCGAACACAAACGCTCGTTGTGCGAGCGTGACCTCGAAACGGGCACATAGCAGCAGGTGATGGGAATAAATCATGTTTGAACGCTTCACAGAAAAAGCAATAAAAGTAATCATGTTGGCCCAGGAAGAAGCTCGCCGCCTGGGTCACAACTTCGTAGGGACAGAACAGATCCTCCTGGGTCTGATCGGAGAAGGAACCGGGGTTGCAGCGAAAGTCCTCAAATCAATGGGCGTCAACCTGAAAGACGCGCGCATTGAAGTGGAAAAAATCATCGGGCGCGGTTCCGGCTTCGTAGCAGTCGAAATTCCGTTCACTCCCCGCGCCAAGCGGGTTCTAGAACTATCCCTAGAAGAAGCTCGCCAACTCGGACACAATTATATAGGTACTGAACACCTGCTGCTGGGCCTGATCCGCGAAGGTGAAGGAGTAGCGGCCAGAGTCTTAGAAAACCTGGGAGTAGACTTATCGAAAGTCCGCACCCAAGTGATTCGGATGCTGGGAGAAACCGCAGAAGTCGCAGCCACTGGTGGCGGTGCCCGCACCAAAACCCCAACCCTCGATGAATTCGGTGCCAACCTGACTCAAATGGCGGTCGATGGCAAACTAGACCCAGTAGTCGGACGCCAAAAAGAAATCGAACGGGTAATTCAAATCCTCGGTCGCCGCACCAAAAATAACCCGGTGCTCATCGGCGAACCCGGAGTTGGTAAAACCGCGATCGCCGAAGGTCTGGCCCAGCGCATCGCTAACAACGATATCCCAGACATTCTCGAAGACAAGCGCGTCGTCACCCTCGACATCGGTTTGCTCGTCGCCGGGACGAAATACCGGGGCGAATTTGAAGAACGCCTCAAAAAAATCATGGACGAAATCCGCACGGCGGGTAACGTGATTTTGGTGATTGACGAAGTGCATACTTTGATTGGTGCTGGTGCTGCTGAAGGGGCGATCGACGCTGCGAACATTCTCAAGCCGGCTTTGGCAAGAGGCGAACTCCAGTGTATCGGCGCTACAACTTTAGACGAGTACCGCAAACACATCGAACGCGACGCAGCCCTAGAACGGCGCTTCCAGCCCGTGATGGTCGGCGAACCGACCGTTGACGAGACGATCGAGATTCTCTTCGGTCTGCGGGAACGCTACGAACAGCACCACAAGCTGAAAATCTTGGATACAGCCCTGGAAGCCGCAGCCAAACTATCTCATCGTTACATCTCCGATCGCTTCCTACCAGACAAAGCAATTGACTTGGTAGACGAAGCTGGTTCCAGAGTTCGCCTGATCAACTCCCAACTGCCCCCCGCAGCCAAAGAACTTGACAAAGAACTCCGCCAAGTCCTCAAAGATAAAGACGAAGCGGTGCGTTCTCAAGACTTTGACAAAGCCGGCGAATTGCGCGATCGAGAAATGACGATCAAAGCCGAAATTCGCGCTATTTCCCAAGCCAAAAAAACCGACTCGGCCCGCACCGGCGAAACCGACCCATCGCCAGTAGTCACCGAAGAAGACATTGCTCAAATCGTGGCAAGCTGGACGGGCGTACCGGTCAACAAACTGACCGAATCCGAATCCGAAAAGCTTCTGCACATGGAAGATACCTTGCACCAGCGCTTGATCGGTCAGGAAGAAGCAGTCAAAGCCGTTTCCCGCGCCATCCGTCGCGCTCGCGTTGGCTTGAAAAATCCCAATCGCCCGATCGCCAGTTTCATCTTCTCTGGCCCCACCGGCGTCGGCAAAACCGAACTCACCAAAGCCCTAGCCGGCTACTTCTTCGGTTCCGAAGACGCCATGATTCGGTTGGATATGTCCGAGTACATGGAACGTCACACCGTCTCCAAACTCATCGGTTCTCCTCCGGGCTACGTCGGCTACAACGAAGGCGGCCAACTCACAGAAGCAGTCCGCCGCCGTCCTTACACCGTCGTGCTGTTCGACGAAATCGAAAAAGCCCACCCCGATGTCTTCAATATGCTCCTGCAAATATTGGAAGACGGCCGTTTAACTGATGCCAAAGGTCGCACCGTAGACTTCAAAAACACGCTGCTGATTATGACCTCAAACATCGGTTCTAAGGTGATTGAAAAAGGTGGCGGCGGCCTCGGTTTCGAGTTCAGCGACAACCAAGCCGATGCTAATTACAACCGCATTCGTTCTTTGGTTAACGAAGAACTCAAAAACTACTTCCGCCCCGAATTCCTCAACCGACTCGACGAAATTATCGTCTTCCGCCAGTTGAACAGGGAAGAAGTCAAGGAAATCGCGGTCATCATGCTCAAAGAAGTGTTCAGCCGTTTGACAGAACAGGGCATCACCCTGGAAGTGACCGAAAAATTCAAAGAACGGCTGGTAGAAGAAGGCTACAACCCCAGCTACGGAGCCCGACCCCTGCGCCGCGCCATCATGCGCTTGCTGGAAGACAGTTTGGCTGAGGAAATCCTTTCTGGCCGCATCAAAGACGGTGACACCGCTGTTGTGGATGTGGGCGAGGACGGAATTGTTAAGGTGCTGCAAGGTCAAAAGCGGGAATTGCTGCCCCAAGGCGCTGAGTAAGTTTGAGTTGTGTGCGATATCGAGTTAAGTTGGGAAATAACCAATCTCGCGATCGCAAACAACTCAAAATCCTCACATAAAAAAGGTAGAGAATCTTAGTTCTCTGCCTTTTTTATGAGTTAATATCAACAGAATGTACGCTTACTTTTCTAAGTATCTTCGTCTCAAAAAATAGGAGACCGATCGACTCGGTTTCTGTAGGGCGGTGCCCCCGTGTTCGCCCTTCCGGGTTTCTGAATACCCCAACAAAGTTTTACGTTTAATTAGAGCGAGCTACTTCAATCGCAATTAGATAATTAGCAAGAACTATATAGTGGAGAAATAAATGACATCTGAAAAAAAGAATTTGGGTACAGAAGTAGCAGAAAATCCGCCTGCTGAAAGCTGGTGGCAGAAAGCGTGGAAGTCGCAGCGAGAAAATCTTCAGATAGTGATTATTGCTTTGAGTTTAGCAATAGTGATTCGAGCCTTGGTCGCCGAACCGCGCTACATACCCTCAGATTCTATGGTACCCACTCTGCACGTGGGCGATCGCGTCGTCGTCGAAAAAATCTCCTACTACCTCGAACCTCCAAAAACTGGGGACATCGTAGTATTTGCCCCGCCCGAAAAGTTGCAAGAACAAGGCTTTACTCAAGACCAAGCATTCATCAAGCGGGTAATTGGCTTACCGGGTCAAACCGTCGCCGTTAAAAAAGGTTTAGTTTATCTCAACGACAAACCCCTGGTCGAAAAATATATTGCCGAACCTCCTAAATACCAGTGGGGGCCTTATCGCGTTCCAGAAAATGAATACTTTGTGATGGGAGACAACCGCAACAACAGCAACGACTCCAGCAGGTGGGGATTTTTACCTAAGCAGAATATCATCGGCCGCGCTGTAGTCCGGTTTTGGCCTCTAGAACGAATCGGGGAAGTTTGAAGTCAGTTGACAGTTGACAGTTGACAGTTGACTGTTGACTGTTGTCATCGCAAGCCCGATGTCCGATGCCCGATGCCTCTCCTGTACGGAAATTTCTACTTATTCTTGTACCTTGAGGGGTAGGGACTTCCTCCGGCAACTGATAAAATAGTAGAAAAAGCAGCGGGATTTCTCGCTTAGATCAAAATTAGTAGAATATTAAAAAATTAGGAAAGCTATGGGATTTTTTGATTCAGAAATTGTTCAGCAAGAAGCCAAACTGTTGTTTGAAGACTATCAATCTCTCATCAAACTAGGTGGCAATTACGGCAAATTCGATCGCGAAGGCAAGAAAATGTTCATCGCTCAGATGGAATCGATGATGGAGCGCTACCGTATTTTTATGAAGCGCTTTGAGCTGTCTGAGGACTTCATGGCTCAGATGACTGTAGAGCAGTTAAAAACACAGCTCAATCAATTTGGGATCACGCCCCAGCAGATGTTTGAGCAAATGAACTCAACGCTGGAGCGGATGAAATCTGAGCTGGAAAAACAATCTTAAGATCGGAGAAAGAAGGAAGGCACAACACAGATTTTGACACGGATACACGGATTAATTATCGAGTGTGAGCCAGAAGCCAGAAGTCAATCGATTTTAGATTTTAGATTTTAGATTTTAGATTGAAGCATTGACCCCACCGATAAATTCGGGGGCTTGTTTATCTGATACAGGTTTTTTATTTCTGGGTCCTGAGTCTGCTTTCGGAATGAATCCGGGGGCTTGTATCCTGGATTCTTTCGGTCAGAGGAGAAATAATGGGTAATTTTGACACTCCCCACGGCCCAAGCCTGGGGATTCTCCAAGCTAAACTTGGAAGGGACAGGCAAAAGTCCCCCTAGACGCTCAAAACAATACCCGTATCAAAGATATTGCAATTGCGCTTACTTTTAGAGTTTTTCTTACTTTCAGAGTCCATCGCTATGCCAGATAGGTACGCTCCTCACCCTGCCATTATTCGCCCTTTAAGTATTCCGCATCAAAGGCGGATGTCTCCGTTGCCGGGATTTCTCCGCACTAGGATGATTCTTCGCGTAGATGGTTATTCTTACTTGCTGTTTGAATTATATCAAAAACTGAAGGCGGTTGAAACCGCTACCGACTTATCCCCGTGTCTAAAGCCAGGGGCTTGCGTCTCGTTCTTCGGTCAACTGCCAACTGTCAATTGTCAACTGTCAAACACCAACTGCTAACAGTCAACTGACAACTGACAACTGACAACTGACAACTGACAACTGACTGATAATTAAGGCCGCTCAAAAGATGAAGCAGGTTTGAAACTTTCTGCGGGAACTCCCTGCAAAGCTTGGCTCATAAAATCGCGCCAAACAGGGGCGACAATCCCACCGCCAGTAGCACCGTAGCTCATCGGTCTATAATTGTCGTTGCCCATCCAAACAGCCACCGACAACTGTGGCACGTAACCCACAAACCAGATATCCCGTTCTGAGGAAGTTGTACCAGTTTTCCCAGCAGCCGGCCGGCCAAGTTGAGCCGCCCTTGCCGTTCCGCTGGTAATTACTCCTTGCAGGGCGCTGTTGACAGATGCCGCGGCCCAGGAATTGAGAACTAATTTGGGTTTGGGCGTATTGTCGAGCAAGACGTTGCCGCTGCTGTCAGTGACTTGCACGATAAATGTGGTGTCAGAATGCCAGCCGTTGTTGGCGAAGGTAGCAAAAGATCCGGCCATTTCTAAAGGAGTGAGGTCAACTGCACCCAAGGGCAAAGAAATCACCGGTTCCATCGGACTTCTGATTCCGAGCACGCGGCAAATCTCAATCACTTTATTCAATCCGACTTCTTGGCCAAGCTTGACGGCGGGAATGTTCAGAGAGACTTCCAATGCTCTGCGGATGCTGACTGCACCGGAGAAGCCGCCACCGTAGTTTTGAGGGTAGTAGTAGCCGTCGCCGTCGCGGTAGCCGACAGGGGAGTCGTAGACAACTGAATCGGGGGCGTATTTGCCACTAGCAAAGGCAGCGTAGTAGATAAAAGGTTTAAAAGCTGATCCGGGCTGGCGACGTGCTTGAATGGCGCGGTTGAACTGACTCTTTTCGTAATCGACGCCGCCAACCATTGCTTTGACGAAGTGGGTGCGGGGATCGACGGCGGCTAGGGCAATTTGACCTTCCTGGCGATCGTAAAACAGGCCCTGGTAGTAAAGCCGATTGTGCCACGCTTTGACGGTTTCTTCGGCTATGCGCTGCATTTTGAGGTCGATCGTGGTTTGAACGCGCATTCCTCCCTTAACCACGGCATCTCGCCCAAAACGCCTTGTCAGTTCCTGGACTACGGCTTGTGTTACGTAAGGAACTTGAGAGCCGCCAAAAGAGGTAATTTTGCCTAGCTTAATTTTTTCCTTGCGGGCAGCAGTCTCTTGGGCCGGCGTAATCCATTTAAGATCCTTCATGCGGTTTAAAACGAGGGCTTGCCGCTCTTTTGCCAATTTGTAATTGACGAAAGGACTGTATTCTTCGGGGGCAGAAATTAAGCCGGCCAGCATCGCTGCTTCTGAAAGA
The DNA here is from genome assembly GCF_036705285.1 of Microcoleus sp. B4-C1. Taxonomy (NCBI): domain Bacteria; kingdom Bacillati; phylum Cyanobacteriota; class Cyanophyceae; order Oscillatoriales; family Microcoleaceae; genus Microcoleus; species Microcoleus sp. B4-C1. Next base: position 87,408 of record NZ_JAUBUC010000017.1, read on the forward strand.
GTCAAATTACTTGCTGATTTGTTGAAATAGCTTCGAGAGGCTGTCTCTACGCCGTACAAGTTGTGACCTAAGTAGATTTGATTCAGGTATAGTTGCAGAATTTGGTCTTTGTTGAGAATTTGCTCCAAGCGGATAGACATTACCGCTTCAGCTACCTTGCGACTAAATTTTGACTGGGGAGAGAGAAACAGGTTTTTGACTAGCTGCATAGTCATAGTCGAGCCGCCTTCAACGGTTCTACCTTTCTCTAGGTTGACCATCAGAGCTCGGGCTATCCCGCCGGGGTTGATGCCTTTGTGGGTGAAGAAGTTGCTATCTTCGATCGCCAGAACAGCTCGTTTCAGGTTCGGGGAGATTTGGTCAAGGGGTACGACATCCCGGTTGGCTTCGTCGTGGATACTGGCTAGCGGCTTGCCGTTGATGTCGTAAATGTGGGTAGTTTCTGTGGGAGAGTAGGTTTGCAAGATCCGAACATCTGGCAAATTGCGGAAGCTGATCGCTAAGCCAACCAGTCCACCAGCGACTACGGAACTGGCAAGCATTGTCATGCTGAGTATGGTTCCGGCTGTCACTTTACTGACTGACTGAACAAACTCGAATACGGGGGCTGAGTTTTCCGTGTTATTGCGGACTGCGTTGGTTGACACGTGGATTTCACTTCCTCACTCGATTTGGGGTTTAAGACTTTTAATTTTAGATGCGAACCTTAGAGACTGTCAGCTAATGAAAGCCGGTCAGCTTTGGGATTATAGTAGCTTGGTAGTTATGTTTTTATGCGTCAACCAGTGAGTGTAACTAATTCTGCTGCACTTTGGCAAAATATGATGGACGATCGCTCCCCGATGATAACTCCTAACCTTTCAGCGCTTTACCGCGGCGTCAGCGAGATTTTTCCAGATCGACCTGATTCTAGCAACCCTGACGAAAATTTAGCCCAACTGCTGGCAAAAGTCGATCGACCGTTGCGAGTCAAACTGGGAATTGACGCCACAGGGGCGGACATTCACTTGGGACACAGCATTTGCTTCCGCAAGCTGCGGGCTTTTCAGGATGCCGGTCACACAGCGGTACTGGTCATCGGAGATTTTACCGCAAGAATTGGCGATCCGACAGGAAAGTCCGAGATGCGTAGCCAGTTGACGGCCGAACAAGTGGCGGAAAATGCCAAGACTTATTTAGACCAAGTGCGTCCGATTCTAGATTTTGACACCCCCGGACGTTTGGAAATTCGCTATAACTCGGAGTGGTTGTCAAAATTGGACATGGCGAAGATTTTGGAACTGCTAGGCACGATGACGGTGCAGCAGATGCTCGCTAAAGAGGGATTTGATAACAGGATGCAGCAGGAAAATGCGATTTTCCTGCACGAGTTTCTGTATCCACTAATGCAGGGTTACGATTCGGTGGCTTTGGAAGCTGATGTTGAGTTGGGGGGAAGTGACCAAAAGTTTAATATTGCGGTGGGGAGAGATTTGCAGCGCCATTTTGGGATGAAACCGCAGTTTGGTTTGCTGATGCCGATTTTAATCGGGACTGACGGGGTGCAAAAGATGTCGAAGTCTTTGAATAATTATGTGGGTTTGTCGGAAGACCCGCTGACGATGTATTCTAAGTTGGAGAAAATTGCTGATAGTTCGATCGCCCAATATTTTGAACTATTGACAGATTTGCCACTTGATGAATTGCCCGAAAATCCGCGAGAAAAACAGAAACTTTTGGCTTTGGATGTGGTGCGCCAGTATCGGGGGAAGGAAGCGGCGGAACGCGCACAACATGATGCAATTGCGCTGGTTAAAGGTGCTGCGGGACAAGCTGATGCTGTGGCGGAGTTTTCTTTGGCAAGTGTGCAGTTTCCGGCTAAGTTGTTTTATATTCTCAGTGCTAGCGGGCTTTGTAAAAGCAGCGGTGATGCGCGGAAGTTGATGCAGGGGGGCGGGGTGAAGTTGGAGGGCGATCGGGTTTCTGATGTTAACCTTACTTTTGAATCACCGGCTGATTTATGCGGTAAGGTTTTGCAGGTTGGGAAGAATAAGTTTGTGCGATTGGTGTCTTGAATAGACATCTCAAATAATTATTGTGGAACAGGCATCTTGCCTGTTCAAAACAGGCAATTATTGCGATGACTAATCTATTTTTTTAACCGCAGATGAATACTGAAGATGAACGCTGATGAACGCTGATAATCGAATTATTGTTGCTTTGGATGTTTCGAGTCAAGAAGAGGCGATCGCACTTCTGGACAAACTGCCTGATGTATCTTTCTGGAAAGTGGGTTTGGAACTGTTTGTGAGTTCCGGGCCGGGGATTTTGGAAATTTTAAAACAGCGGGAAAAGCGGATTTTTCTCGATTTGAAGTTTCACGATATCCCGAATACTGTGGCTGGTGCTTGTCGGGCGGCTGCTAAGTATAATGTGGATTTATTGACGATCCATTCTACTTGTGGTAAAGATGCTTTGAAAGCGGCACAGTTGGCTTTGACTGAAGGGGCGGCGGCTGTGGATAAACCGAGTCCTAAGTTGATTGCAATTACCCTGTTAACGAGTTTGAATTCGCGACAGTTGGCTTTTGAGTTGAAAATACCTTTGGAGTTGCCGGAATTTGCTTTGCACATGGCATTGTTGGCTAAGGAAACTGGTTTAGCTGGTGCTGTTTGTTCTCCGCAAGAAGTGGAACAGTTAAGAATGAGTTGCGGGGATGATTTTGTGTTAGTTTGTCCCGGTGTGCGTCCGAAATGGGCCGATGGAGGCGATCAAAAAAGAGCGATGACTCCGAAGGCTGCTTTGAAAGCTGGTGCGGATTATCTGGTGATTGGGCGCCCGATTACTGCTGCGGACGATCCGGCGGCGGCTTTTGCGCGTATTTGTGAAGAGTTGGAGTAACAATAGGAATGTTGTTTTTAACTCACATCTTGCACCATTCTCGCTTAACAGGCAAGATGCCTGTTCCACAAGAAAATTCACTCTTTGTGGAACAGGCATCTTGCTTGTTCATAAAAGGCTTATTGAGAATGGTGCAACATCTCAGTTTTAACCGCCGATAAACGCCGATGAACGTCAATGGAATTTTATCTGCGTTCATCTGTGTTTATCTGCTGATATTTGCGGTTGCAACTCCGACTTTGGCAGTTAATTTTGTGACCAATGATACTAACAGTATAAATGCCAGTCGGTATGAGTTGTTAGTGCGATCGCCCTGTCCCGCTGATTTAGAAACTTTGGTCGATCGCCTGTTGCAAGATTTGCCGAGTTATGCTAATCGCGTAATTGTGCGATCGCACTTTTCTCCTAACACTAATACACCGCCCGGTTACGCGCTGCCGCAAATAATTTTAGCCGGCCGCCCGGAGTTTGAACCGCTACCTTTAAATTTTGAAGATGCGCTTCCTGACAATGCTAGTCAAGTTTTCATTACTACTTTGGAACGGCAGTATCGCGGGGGAAAACCAGTCGAAATTGAGCAATATCATTGGTTATTTTTCACTAAAACCGAGAACGGGTGGGAATTAGTAAAAATCGTTTCTAGGTTTGGTACTGCGGCGGATATTCGTCCGTTGTTGCGGCCAGAGGGGGAGAAAAGCGAAATTGCTGAGGCGATTCGTTTGTGGCTGCGAGATTGTCAGGCAAAGCCATAACTTTCGCTGGTTCCGATGATTTTTTTTACACTTAAAAATAGCCTCTTGACAGCACGTCATCTTCGTCTAGTTCATCTTTACCAATCATCCCTTCAATCTCATTTAAAAATCTCATAAAAACTTCCGGTGCAAAGGGGTTGTTATCGAGATGGTTGACAAAATAATCTTTATTTTTCTTTCTTCCCTCTACCGTACTAAAAGCACTTCTTATATTAGACGATAAGCGTTTTGCTTTTCTCAAAATTAGTATCTCATCAATAGCTGTGAGTGATGAGCTAATCGGCGACATATCAAGCCACTCACATAGCAAGAAATACTTGGCTCCTGGTACACTCAATTTTACATCCAGGGCAGTTGCTGCGCCCTCTTGAAACATGGTTTTATCAAGATTTGTTTTACACTCAGCCGCAACATAAGCAATATTTGCCTCGCGGGAGGTAGCCTCCTTAAAATCTTGGTTATGAGAGGCTTTTAGAAATATTTTTCTACTAATCGCAAAATCTTGATCCTTGGCTCGAATACTCATCCCACCGCCTTTTGGACTGAGTTTTAAACTTGACTCAAATCGTAGTGATGAAAAACACTGTGTTGGGCCAAAGGATAATTCTTTGTCCTTTAATGAATCTGCAAAGACGGTTGTAACTAAGATAGGTATAAATTCTTCAATAATTGAGTTGTCAAGTTTTAATTGCCCTTTTTGACGGTACAAAAAATCATTGTCACTGTCAAAAATTAGTTCAACGTCAATGTATCGCTTATAGGAGGTTAGATGGGATACCATCTCTGGAACAACTTTCAGATCATCCCCCCTGATGTTTTTAAGCGTTTCCAACCATTTTTTGTAGTATTCGATTGCTTGATTAACACGCCGTTTATCTGTAGGAGGTAATTTCACGTTATCAAGTAATGCTGCTAGTTTGTCCCCATGTGGTTGAGCTAAATTAAACATAATTTTCTTCTTTTGGGTTGAGTATTTCAATGGTTTTTCGTGAACGCTGCAGATCGAAATAAGGTGAGGGCTGTACTGTGGCAACCTTATCGATAGCATCCTTGATTTCATCTTTTACTTGTTCATTCGCTACGGAATAAGCAGATATTAAAGCTTCTATAGAAAGAGTTCTGGCTTGATCTATGGCAAAATAATACTGTAAGTCTTCTCTTTTTGTAAAGTGTAGTATATCTTCTTTGATAATTTTTCCATAGCGATTTACAAAACTTCTTTCTTGACGGATATCTAAGCTAATCCCCAATACTTGACGAGCAACTTCTGCAACTAACTCCCCGTTTAAAAAAGGCGTTCCTCTAATATTTGATTTTTTACCTACTACAAATATTAGTCTACTGTTAGGGCTGCATATTCTTAACAATTCTTGCAAAGTATAGGCGATGTCTAAGCAATATTGAATGACAGTTAGAAATCTATTACTTCTATGCTTGCGATTAGAACCAAACTCGGATTTTGCCACCTCTAAAATTTTCCAGTTTAGTGCTTCAGTAGAACCGCGATACTGCTGATGATAGTTAAATACATTGATATAAGGGGGGGAGGTAATCACAAGATTGACGCTGGAGTTTTGTAAGGGAACGTTTCTTGCATCGGCATTGTAGGCATTTATCGGCTTTTTACTATAGGGTAGTTTAAGGACAAAAGTAGCGATATTTTCCGCAATTGTAAAAACTCTTAATTGGGTAAGTTTTTTGTTTTCTAAGTCTAGCAATATCACTAATGCTTCATGTAGAATATTAAGGAACTTTTCTTCATCATCAACGGCTACGTCTACAATTTTATCTATTAAATCATTGGGTGTAAGTTCTTTTTGTATAGTTTGGAATAGTGGCATTCTCTCCCATATCTCTGTTTTTAGTTGAGTGAGAAAACAATTGATACATTTTTCACGCTTTCTTGGTGAGATAGTGATGAATTTATAAGTGTTAGCTAGGATTAAAGCTGCTGGATTGATTTCTGTTCCGCAGGCTTCCAGTCCGAATCTTCCTGCCTCATATAAAACTGTTCCACTACCTAAAAATGGGTCGAAAATCACACTATTTTTATTGGCATATTTATCAATCAAAGTTTCGACGAACTGGGGGGAAAATTGCCCTTTCCAAGGAAGTGGATTAGTACGTTGTTTATCTTCAATGTCTAATAGTTCTTGAGGAATTTCTTGTCTATTGATAGGAGTTTCACTAAAAATACTAGAGACAACCATAATTCGGATTTTTACTACGGGGCGTGAATTTATGAATGGAAAGCGGGAACTTGTTTTGTAGATGGCAGGTAAAAATCAGAGATTGTTGGTGAAACCAGCCCCCTACAAATTACACATGAAAATTAATTATAATTTTTCGGTGGGTGGGGGCGGGTTTTAAGATTGTGGGTAAAAATCCGAGATTGTGCCTCAAACCAGCCTACCAATCAACAAGAAAAATTGATTAGAATTGCTCTTTGAATTCATCCAGTTTAGCCTTGATAGCCTGCATATCTTGCCACATAAACCATTTCGGAGTTTCCGGTTCACGGGAGGGGTTTCGCAACAAGTACGACGGGTGAAAAATTGGCATACACAAACGATTTTCCCATTTAATCCATTGACCTCTGATTTTACTAATGGGGCGCTTGTCGCTTAGCAAACCTTTGAGGGCTGTTGCACCGGTTAATAAAATAATTTTGGGGTCTAAGATGCGAATTTGTTCGAGCAAGTAAGGTTTGCAAGCTTCGATTTCTTTTGCTGTTGGAGGGCGGTTGTTGGGAGGGCGACATTTGATGACGTTGGCAATGAATACGTCGGTTTCTGCACTCAATCCCACGGATTCTAAAATCTTATCTAACAGTTTGCCCGATCGCCCGACGAAGGGCAATCCGGTTTCGTCTTCGTTTTGTCCGGGTGCTTCTCCCACAATCAAAATTGAGGCTTGAGGATTGCCGCGCCCGATGACGGCGTGAGTGCGGCTGTTGCCCAATTCGCATCGGTAGCAGCGGTTGCAGTGCTCGCCGATTTGTTCCATATTTTGATAAGTGCCGGGAGGAATGGGAATTTTGGCATTTGCTGGTATTGAGTCTGTTTGGAAAGTGGCACTTTGATTGTTGTCAAAAAGGCTGAGTTGCAAGTCGCTGGACATACATTTTACAATTAGGGAGATTTTTTTGAGTCTAGAGTTTATAGTTTAGATCGGGTTGTGTGATTTGAGATTGGCTAGATGCTTGTATGCGATGCTGTCGATCGCACAATCTCCAATTAACACTGGCACAATCTCCAATTTTTTGGTTGAGCTCGTACAGGCAAAAATATGTTCTCTAACCCGTTTTTTGACGATCGCGCCGATGCAGGCGAAAAACTGGCCGAGGCAGTTGTGGACGAGTTCGGCAAGTTGAGTTTAATGACACAGAAGGCGGTGAAACCGATTGTTTACGCCTTGCCGCGCGGGGGTTTGCCCGTTGCTGTGCCGATTGCGCGGCGCTTGGGCTGTCCTTTGGATGTGGTTGTCGCGAAGAAAATTACTCGCCCAGATAATTTAGAATTGGCGATCGGGGCTGCAACTGCTGATGGTCACGTCCTCTGGGAAAAGCAAAAGCAGCACAATTTACGCTTGCAAAAATCAGCATTGCCCCTGGCCCAAAATAATGCTCAATCTCTGCTGGCAGATTTGTCTCCGGGACGCCCCAATATCAGCGCGGCGGGGGCTTTGGCGATTTTGGTAGATGACGGCATTGCTACGGGGATGACGATGGCTGTGGCGGCTAAGGCTTTGGAGTCGCAGCAACCGCTGGCTTTGTGGATTTGCGCGCCTGTGGCCCCGGCAGATTTGATGGGATTTTTGGCCCAGATGGGCGATAAGTTGATCGTTCTGGAGACTCCTCACCCTTTTTACAGTGTTAGTCGCTTTTATGGGCAATTTCCGCAGGTGGAGACGGCGGAGGCTTTAAGGTGTTTGCAGCAACAAACTGAATGGCGATCGTAGGTTAAGCTAGAAGGCTAAATCTAAAAGCTCGATCGCTAAAACATGAGACCTTGGCAATATTGGTTGGACACTTTGATTCTGTCTACTCAGCACAATCCGCCTCGCTTTGTTGAGTTGGTGATGTTGACTTTGGCGATGATTTTGCTCGCGCTGTGGAGTGTAACATTGCAGTGGCAGTATTTAACCCTGTCTCTGAGTTATATAATTGGTTCGTCTTTTTCAATTTTGGTGCGGGAATACCTCGGCCCGCGGCCTCAATTTCAGCTAACTCACCTGACAGCTTTGCTGTTATTAATTATCAGTTTTTATAGTTTTGCTGAACTGATTAGGTAGTTGATGTTTTTTTTGACGAACCGCGAAGACGGGAAGAACCACAGGCGGGACGCCTGTTCCACAAAGGCAGAGAAGAGGATAGAAGAGAAGATCGAGAGTTCACAAATCATTAGCCCTCATCCTACATTCTCATGGGATTGATGTAAAATTATGCGGTTGCCTGCAGGATCGAAGGCATAAATTTCTAGACCGTGAGAAGCTTTGATAATTTCTCCTGCGGGCGGATATCCTAAAGCCCAAATTCGGGCGATCGCATTTTCGATATCGCTGACTTCCAAACACAGACTCATGCCTGTTTTGGCTCGATTTGCAAATTCTGATTTGTGGGAATCTTTTGGTTTGAATATGCCGAGTCTTAAGCCGGGGAGTTGAAATTCAGCATAAGTATTGGGAATGTAAGGGTTTGGTTCTATGTCGAGAAATTTTGTGTAAAATTTAACGAGAACTTCTTTATCAAGGTCTGCTAAAGTCACTAGGGCGGCGCTGTATAGGAAACTCATATAAATTGGTAATTATTTAGTTGACAGTTGACAGTTGACAGTTGACAGTTGACCGCGGGGCGACCTCTACCTGGAAGGAAGAGGATTGCAGTAATGAATAGTTGGATTTTAATTTATCCCACTTATGCTTGGGGCTTTAAACCCATTATTTAGGGTAAGGGGGAATTGTTAACATTATAAGTTTCTACATATTTAAAGTCCTCCTATTCGTCCAACTATTTGGATTTTACCTTGTCGATCGCTTTTGAGAATCACAGCTTCGCCGCTTTGCGGAAAAATATCAGTAATCGCGGTAATATTTACTTGATGAGTTACCATAATAACCGCGCCTTTAGTGTTGCGGTTGTCAACAATTAATTTGCGAATTGTCGCTGTTTGTCTGGCTTCTGTGCTGCTGTCCCTAAAGAACGAGTTCAGCGCTGGGAAGGGTTCGACTTTGCCTAAATTTATCAGTTTTGCTGTTTCCAAACACCTACACCACTGACTCGATAAAACTCTGGCAACTTTGATGTTGCGGTTGCGAAATTCGGCTCCAATTTGCTTGGCTTGAGTTCTTCCTTGTGCCGATAAATTGCGCTGGGTGGAACAGTCACCCAACTTAAAGTTAGCAGGATCTCCCGTACCTGGAGCGATCGCGTGTCGCATTGCTACCACCAACCCTGTCTCATCCCGCTGCAACAATTGCCACCCTGCTTGAGTTTGGGCGTTGGTTGCTGCGTCCGAATTTGCAGTTGCAATCATTAAGCCGATCGACAATACTAAAGCTAGCGACCGGAAAAACCATTTCCAGTTAAGGTAAATCCGTGCAGCCATTGTTGCAGAAGTTAGGAATTAACTTATCATATTATAATACAACAAATATTGCTCTATGGAACTCACCAATTTTATTGCTCTGTCTGTCATTATTGCCCTTGTGCTGGGGATTGGGTTTGGAACAATGACTTGGGCTTACTTCGGCAAGGGCAGCATTTCTGTACTCTTTAAAGAACCAATTTTAACTTACCCAGAATTTCCAGATACCGACAGCGGCAGTAAAGCTTCCGTTTATTTTCAACAAGGAATTGAGGCGTATCAGTCAGGAAAGTACCGCAAAGCAAAAGATAAATTTACCAGCGCTGTAGAACAAGTTTCAACTTTGGCAGAAGCTTACCACAATCGTGCCTTGGCTTGTGCGAATTTGCGATCGGATGAGGAGGCTGTTGCAGATTTGATCCGTGCCAGCGAATTATACCAACAGCAGGAAGCTGGATTTGCGATCGACACGATTAAACAAAATCTGGCAGCCTTGAAGCAGCGCAAATTAGAACGAGAAAAACAAAAAGCAGTAGCGAGATAAATTATTATGTTCAACCAGTAGGACTCAACTCACACCTAGATTTGAGGTCTGAAAAACCCGGTTTCTTGAGTGTGGTTGGGAGAAACCGGGTTTGTTTACATAATTTTTATTAAAGTTGAAAATCAAGATTTAACCTTCTCCTTCTCAACTAAATTGTTCTGGCATCTTCTATTTGGTCGATTTTAGCAATCATCATTTCTCGGCTAGGTGCCACAACTCGATAATTAGTAATGGGATCGTAAGCTTCCCATTCTTGAGTCACTTCGCTGTCTTGCCACAAAAACCATTCCCGGTAAATTTCGCCGTCATCTATGTCGCCGCACAAGGGAAGCCAATCATCTCCTCCCAAGCTTTCAAAATCTCCTCCTACTAAGTCAATCCAAGCAGTAAGGATACAAGAGTCAATAGCCTTATTATTAACAGTGACTGCGTTAGAGTGAAGAGAAGTTTCGGGAAAACAAAGTGTGGATTTCATAAGCTGTACCTGAATGTTATGTTATTAATTTATAAAAAAATCCTCTACGTCAGTGACAGCAGAATGCCGCTATCCTAACCTCCACAGTTCCCCCCTCGACAAACCGTGACACCCAAAGCGCTCAAATGCCTCTGCTGTAAGACTTGAGACCGCTTTGAGTCAAGTCGCTACAGAGGCTAAATTGAGCCACTTTGCTAACTGGCATAGAAGAAAGCCCGATCGACCAAATATTTCTGGCGAAGGCTCTCGCGCATTGAGGAGCGAAGACAGCGCGACTGCCAATTGTATACTGGGTAAGTTGGCGAGTTTCCGTACAGTTTTTGTGATAAAATTAGCAGGAACCGAACTTTCGTGCCGACAGCCTGGTTTGGTCAAAAGCTTTGCAACGAGCTTTCCAACGGTGGTGCGATCGCCAGTTTTGATTTATTGTTAATTTTGCGAAGTCCCGATCGACTGTTAGGGAAAAAAATTATGCAAGCAACCAACCCAGAAGGAATTATCAATCTGACAATCCACTATACCAACGGCAAACAGCAACACTTCCAGTTCATTGCGCCAGAGGGAACAGTAGGAGAGCAAGCAACTTTAGGGACTCGCCTGCATAAAATGTTGACAGCAGACCCGGTAATTCTCGAATTGGCAGATAAACTGGTAGTTATCCCAGTTCACAACATACAAAGTATTGAAATATCGCCGGTTCCTCCCAAATTGCCAGAGGGTGTCCTTTACCCAATGCGAGAAATCAAGAAATAGCTAAGCTGTTCTGCATCTAAATTAAACTGCAAAGGCGGGCTGAAACCCATGTCATGCCGAGTTTGAATAAGCATAAATGTGTACCCATTAAAGGCGCAAGAAGTTATTACAAATACAAATAACGATAAACATAAAAAAAATGTTGCTGGTTGTGAAACCAGTTACGAAAAAAAATGCAACAGTAGACAAGCTCCCAACCCTTATATTGTCACTCATGCCCAATCTAAAATCTAAAATCTAAAATCTAAAATAGTATGACGATATATGTGGCATGAGTGAGGGGAATAATTGCCGATTTCGCAGACTTTAACTTACCGAAAAAAATGCTAGAACTCCACTGTCACACAACTTATTCCGATGGCACTCTCACTCCTGCCGAACTCGTAGCCGCCGCCGCTTCATCGGGGGTTCGCGCCTTGGCTGTCACGGATCACGATACGATGTCGGGTTGGGATGAAGCCTTCGCCGCTGCTGCTTTGCACGGTATTGAAATAGTCCCCGGACTAGAACTCAGCACCGTTCACAACGGCCGTTCCCTGCACATTTTAGGTTTTTATCCTGATGCAAATAAGTTGCGCGTTCCTTTGAACGATCGCCTGGAAGGAAGGTTTCGCCGATCGCAGGAAATGGTAGAAAAATTAGCAGCAATGGGATACGCGATCGAACTGCCCAAAACATCCCCAGGAATGGCACCCGGAAGGCCTCACATTGCCTCTGCACTTGTAAAAGCCGGTCACGCCAAATCATCGCGGGAAGCATTCGATCGCTGGCTGGGAGATGACGGCCCGGCTTATGTTCATTACGAGAAATTCTCAATCGTCGAAGGGATTGATTTACTGAAAAGTTGTGGCGCAGTACCAGTTTGGGCTCACCCTTATTTATTTCGCGGCGGCGCTGTTGAAGAAGTCTTAAAAGAATTAGTAGATGCTGGTTTAATGGGAGTTGAAGTATACCATCCCAGCCACAGTTCTAGCCAAATCCAAAAGTTGAAAGATTTGTGTCTTCATTACGGTTTGCTGGCAACTGGTGGCAGCGATTATCACGGCCCCGATCCGGAAAGGAAAGCAGCAGATAGCACCCAATTGAATATGCTGCATTTGCCGTTAGAATTGCTGGAACCGATTAAAGTTGCTGCGGCGAGTTTGAAATAGTTTTTTATGACGCATTTTGCGGATGTATACAGTTGTCAAAAAAAATCCTTGGCTTTTTGAGTGACGAGTTTGCCGGAAGTAAATCATCAGAAGAACACCGAGGTCAAGCAGAATATAAATTAATATGAAGTTAAAGGCAATTGCAGGCGAGTTGATTTTACAATGTTACTAAAGCAACTTGCCAAACGGAGCTTATCATGACTACAGAAGACAGAGCGAAGGCGATCGGCAAAAATTTAGAAGGCAAAGCTCAGGAAATTTTCGGTAATATTACGGGCAACAGAAAAGACCAGGTTGAAGGCAAAGCCAAACAAGCCGAAGCGGCTGCCCGCCACGCAGCCGAAGATGCAAAAAATGCGGTTAAAAATCTGGCAGAGCAAGCCAAAAGGTCGATCGACAAATTGTAGAAACTGCGTTATACCAATTCCGGGCGAAGAGTATTTGCTTCATATCAAATCCTTTGCTATCAAGGATTTGATATGATTTATTTTTGGCAGGTGCAAAAAAATGGGTGACTCCTGCGATATCTCCTCAAAAGCGCACTGGAGAAGTCCCTATTAGACCTCTTGCAAAAGATTTTTATGATATAATGAAAATGTTTGCTTTAGTTGATTGAATCCCAACTCCTCACTGCTTTTGGCTCGGAGCATTACCAAGATTTTAATTTGACTAAAAAATAAAATTAATTTTCATGCCGAAACAAATAGCTTACAAGATAGTGGCTATCAAGGGATAAAGGATGAGCGCACCAATAGTTATCTCCCTAAAAATCAACCTAAAAAGGGGAAACTGTATCTTTGAGAAAAAGACTACAATAGAGTTTTAGCACAGGAGCGAATAGGGAATTGAACAGGTTAATCGAAGTCTCAAATTTTTTAAAATATTGTCGAGTCGTTATGGTCTGCTTTGTAATTTGTTGTCAGCAATTTACAATTATGAGTTGGCTCTAGGGGATTCAATTTAACACCTGTGATGATAACATATATCTTTTTTTCAAGAGGTATATTATTCCAGATCGATAACCAATTACCAAGGAATTCATAATTATGTCTGCTGTTAGCTTAATTCAGGCCAATTCCTACGATCGCCAAATTTTACAAACATCTTTAGAAAGTTTGCTCGCACCCTTGGGCGGAATCTCGGCTTTTGTCAAATCGGGCGATCGGGTTTTACTCAAACCCAATCTCCTCACCGGTTCTCGCCCTACAAAAGAATGTGTCACCCGCCCAGAATTGGTTTACTGCGTCGCTAAAATGGTCATTGAGGCGGGAGGAAAACCCTTTTTAGGCGATAGTCCGGCTTTTGGTAGCGCGATGGGTGTGGCAAAAGCTAATGGTTATTTGCCTCTGTTGGAAGAACTGAATTTGCCAGTTGTTGAGTTTCAAGGAAAACGCTACGAAACAGTCAGCAAAGATTTCAATCATCTGCGAATTTGCAAAGAAGCAATGGAAGCGGATGTAGTGATTAATTTGCCCAAACTCAAATCTCACGTTCAATTAACGGTGACAATGGGCGTGAAAAATTTGTTCGGCTGCGTTCCCGGCAAAATGAAGGCTTGGTGGCACATGGAAGCTGGCAAAGATAGCGCCAGATTCGGTGAAATGCTCGTAGAAACTGCTCGGGCAATTAACCCAAATTTGACGATTTTGGATGGAATTATCGGTCACGAAGGTAACGGGCCAAGTGGCGGCGAACCTAAGTTTTTGGGAATTTTGGCCGCCTCTGATGATGTGTTTGCTTTGGACAGAACTTTAGTGGAAATTATTAATGCTGATCCGGAGGCGGTTCCCACTGTAGCTGCGGCGATGAGATTGGGGCTTTGCTCGAATTTAGAGGATCTTGATTTTCCGCTTTTGCAGCCGGAAAATCTCAAGGTTTTAGATTGGAAGTTGCCCGAAAGCATGATGGCGATCGACTTTGGTATGCCCCGCGTGGTGAAGTCGGCTTTCAAGCACCTTTATATCCGGTTTATAAAAGAAAAGTTCAGCATCAAAGCTTCGCATTAGCGAAGACAGAAGGGGTAAAATTTTTTTTTATTCCTTCTACTTCGCCAGGGGAATTGTCAAAAAATATTATTATATTACAAGATATATATTTATGTAAAGTTTATAATAAATTTGTTATAAATCTATGGTTTCATTACGTAGACCTGCTTAAACCGCATAATGTAACACCATGTAAACAGGTTTAAGTCAGCCATTAGAGAGCATTTAGAGACTTTGCCCTCGTTTACCTAGGGGCGTTTTTTCCCATCGACTTACTTAAAGCATTGAGATCGCCGTATTCGCAACTCGCGCTCATTCTTGCTAGTTAGATGATTTTACTTAAGTATAAATACTTAGAACAGCCCTTGCTTTAACCAAATTCACCCTAAAATTGCACTTTTCTTTATAATTGACCGCTAAACTATAAAGATTTAGTAAAGCTCGGAAAAGATTATTGACACTTATACGTAGATCGCAGATGATTGCTACATATCAAACAGACCTCCCATTAAATAATAAAGGTCTAATCCAGTTGCTGAATCAATCTTAAGTATTAGATATCTCCGAAACCGAGTCTGAAATGCTTCTCGTATCAGGGGGCGAAATTAAAATTCGGTAAATGTCTGTTATATTGATAAACAGCCCTTGCCAAGAACAGCAAAGATTCACTACCGCATCAACCGTAAAAACTTACAATCAGGGAGTCCCTAACCTATGCTTACTAACAACAATCTGACTATCGTACAGCCACTCAAAGTAAAGCTTTTGCCAAACGGTGAAGTTTTACTCACCCGCAAATTGATTGAAGCAGTTGGTGAGTTAGCCGAGTATTGGTCGGGCTCTATTACGGTGATGATGGAAGAAACGAAAAAAGACAACGACCAGATAGATTCAAAAATATTCAAACTTGATGAATTGCCATTCAAACTGGAAATAATTTCTTTTGACAAAATCACCCCAGCTTTACTACATCAGCATCAGAGTTCGCTGGTATTGGCAGCCCCGGAATACAGACAGAACCATATCAGTAAAGTGTGTAAAATAGCGGGAGTACCGTGTATTTACGTTTCCGAATACAGTCTGAAAACTCGCAAACAGATCGTGAATGTGAGTACGAGCAATCCCTTGCTCCGTTTGCGGAGAATTATTTGGACTTACATTCAGGAATATAAGCAGCGCAAGGCAATCGCAATGGCAGATGGATTGCAGTGCAACGGCACCCCTACTTACCAAGAATACAAGCATATCAATCGCAATCCACAGTTTTTCTTTGACACGCGGATTAGCGAGGATATGTTAGCAACAGAAGCTGATATTGAACGGCGCACTGAAAACCGCTCTCCAGATATGCCTCTGCGGCTAGTATTCTCAGGTCGCCTAATTAAGATGAAAGGAGCAGATCATTTACTTGAGGTCGCTAAAGAACTCAAACAACTGAAGGTGAAATTTGAAATGTTCATCAGTGGTATTGGTGAATTAGAAGAGATGATGCACCAGCAAATAGCGGCCAATCAACTTAATGATTGTGTAAAAATGCTTGGAGTGCCTGACTTTAAAACAGATTTCTTCCCCTTTGTGAAGAACAATATTGATTTGTTTGTTTGCTGTCACCGGCAGGGCGATCCTTCTTGTACTTACATAGAAACTATGGCTGCTGGCGTGCCGATTGTTGGCTATGCTAACGAAGCATTCGAGGGAATTGCAGAAATGTCGGAGACGGGATGGGTTGTGCCAATGAATCAGCCTAAACAGATGGCGAAGAAAATTGCAGAACTCAGCCACAACCGGGAAGAAATTAAATCGATGTCGTTCAAGTCCCTCAAGTTTGCTCAACAGCACACATTTGAGAAGACTTTTCAAGCTCGCGTAAAACATATGCACGCTATTGCCTACTCAACGCGGCCTAATCCAGTCACCGAAAGTCAAGTATGTGATGCTCCCGATATGGTTTTGGCGTACAGTCAACTGCCTTAAGAATCCTTCTGCCTATGATTGAGACAGGTTTCATTAAGGTAGCCACGGAAATCGGAGGTTGTGTAAAGGCAATGGTTGATGTGAGCGATCGTCATTAGATTTAGATGTTTTTTTCAAACTTAATAGCATCCAAATCGACTGGGCGATCGCACTTGTTCCATAGGTGATCAAGTCTTCTTTAGTGGGTTACATTTTCTTGGCAACTATCAGATCCCACAGCAACTATAAACAATGGAGCGACCAACTCATTTTCCTTTCCACCGGAACTGGCAAAACTAACAGGGGTTTTAAGTAGGTAGGCGGGATTAAACCGAATACTGTAACAGTATGTAAATAGGCTTAAGTTAGCCAGTAGAGATCATTTAGACATTTTACATCGTTTACATAGTGGCGTTTTAAAGCGCCGACTTATAAGCTGTTGCGGCCTTTAAATTGTATGTCAAAAAAAAATCAAAGTCTTGTGGGATGGGCGTCCTGCCCGCCCTGAATATACAATTTAAATGCGCGACAGCTTACCAATTTCCTAAAGTCCTGCTACAGAGATATCCTATCAAATAAATTTCCCTCCCCTCAAAGAAGCAATAACTTCCAACGTCAACTTATTTAACTATTTTTGCTCCGCTGCTCTCAACTCTTCTATTTGGTCAAATCTCAACCATTTCAATTGTTTTTTTACGTAGCCCGACAGTCTTTCTATGGGGTTTACTTCCGGACTGTATGGGGGTTGAAACAGCAGGGTAAGCTCATCTAATTTGGGATAAATTGTACTTGACTTTAAGGGCAAGATATAAAGGATCATCCTGTCAAGAGTGGTTCTTTTGAACTCATTTGAGATACAGCATATTCCATGTAGATGTGGTACACACAAGAAGAGCGATCGCCTGCTGTTTGGTGCGGATACACCCGTCAATCTGTAAGTTTTATCGACCTTTTAAATAGAACTTGCAGATTGATGGGTGTATCGGCACCTTATTTACTACAAGATAGTGTGTACTACATATACATGGAATATGCTGTATAAACACCCAGGGTAAACGCATCTTAACTGGAACCCAAAATATGCTACAGTTAAATCCGACTAAATTTCAATGTAGTTTGTTGTA
>NZ_JAUBUC010000169.1:0-5211 GCF_036705285.1 Microcoleus sp. B4-C1
ATGATTGCTGTATTTGGTTGTCAATGTTCGGATGATGTTTATATTATTACGCCTATCGTTAAGGTTTGTAAAGGGGTTTGACGACAGTTAAACTGATGACTGTGATTAGGAAAGCTGATGAAACCAGAGACAGGGGCGTAGCTTGCGGGGCCCGACGCCATCGCCAGAAGTTTTGTTAAGAAAGTTGAGGGTTTTGCTTTCTGTAGGTCAGCTCGTGATACCTTTCTAAAACCTGAAAGCGGGAAAGTCCGGTGCAATTCCGGCGCTGTGCCGCAACTGTAAAAGTCAGAATGCCGATTTCGGGGGCGCTTTGTGGGCGTTTACTTTTGGATTCCCTGCGTAGCACGGGGAGGAGATTATTTGTTAGCTTTGACTGATTTGCCGACTTGTCCGGGTTTATTTTACGGTTCCCAAGCCCGAGACGGAGTTTTATCGAGAATGCGGATTCCGGGGGGAATTTTAAACGCGCAGCAGTGTCGGACGATCGCCGATTTAGCAGATCAATACAGTACCGGCTGTTTGCAAGTGACGAATCGGGGAAATTTGCAAATCCGAGAAGTGCACTCGGAAATTCCCCCGGAAGTCTGGAACCGCTTGCAGGAATTGGGGATAGCGTCTCGCCGCGTTGAAGTTGACCCGATTCGCAATATTATGGCAAGCCCGACAGCAGGGATCGATCGCCAGCAGTTACTCGATACTCGCCCGCTAGTGAAAGCTTGGGATGATTACCTGCAAACGCATCCCGAATTGTCGGAACTTTCGCCTAAGTTCAGTATTGGCTTGGATGGCGGGGAATCGGTTTCGATCCAGGCTTTACGCAACGATATTTTATTAGCTGCCTTCGGTCGTTTAACCAAATCAGAAATCGTTTTTCGGCTGCATTTAAACGGCGATACAGGAATTTTTATCCAAGAATCGCAATGTATTTCAGTATTAGCCGCCCTCGCTAGCACCTATCTTGAATACACAAAAAATCGACCTCGAATTGATGGCAAAAAACCGCGTTTGCGTCACCTGCTGGCAGATTGGGGTGTTGAAAGTTATCTAGAAAGGGTACAGCAGAATTTACCATTTTTATGGCAATTCACATCTTGCACATTTCCCAAAAACAGGCAAGATGCCTGTTCCACAAACAGTGAATTTCCTTGTGGGGTGGGCATCTTGCCCGCCCGTTCGATCGACTCATCTGCAAGGGCGATCGAACAATCCCGACATCTCGGCATTCATCCTCAGCGACAGCCCGGTTTCTCCTACATGGGAATTGCACTGCCTCTCGGTAGGCTAGAATCAAAGCAACTGCGGAATTTGGCAAATTTAGCCCAAAAACTAGCAAGCGGTACCCTGAGACTTACGCCGTGGCAAAATCTGTTGATTTCTGATATCCCCAACTCCCAGCTTTTTGAGGTAAAACAGCAAATCGCTGATTTGGGATTGCACTCGTCGGCGACTCGCCTAGATTCGTGCTTGGTGGCTTGTGCCGGCAGCAGCGGCTGTGCGTCGGCGGCGACAGATACTCAAAGTCACGCCCTAGCAATGGCGAGGGATTTAGCGCAAAAATTGACGATCGACCTGCCGATTAACATTCATTTCAGCGGTTGCCAAAAGTCCTGCGCCCAGCACCAGCCAATTGATATCACGCTGGTGGGAATTCAGATTGAGCAAGGACACGAGACGATCGAAGGTTACGACATTTATGCGGGTAGAAAAGATTTGCCCTTCGGGCGACCAATTTTTCCGGCGGTGAGTGCTGTCGAGATGCCCGGTGCGATCGAGCGAATGTTGCAGGTATATCAGCGCTTTCGAGAGCCTTTGGAGTCATTTGGTGAGTTTGTCGATCGGTGGGCTATCGAGCAATTGCAGGAGGTTTTTAGCACCGAAAATCGGAATTGAAAGTGAAAAAATATTCCCTAAAAACTGACAAATTGTAATCATTTCTCTTTCTATCTCTCTTGATATTTCTTCCTTCGCGCCTTCGCGGTTCATTCAAAAAATCTATTTCACAAATCCCACAAACTTCCCATAGCAGTTTTAAACAATGATTGACTACATTCGAGACGGAACAGAAATCTACACAAAATCCTTTGCCACAATTCGAGCCGAAGCAGATTTGTCAAGCTTGCCGCCCGATTTAGAATCGGTAGCCGTGCGACTAATTCACAGTTGCGGCATGACCGATATTGTTACAGATTTAGCAGCTTCCCCCGGTGCAGCCACCTGCGGACGCCAAGCCCTCTCCGCAGGTGCGCCGATTCTGTGCGATGCCCGGATGGTGGCCGAAGGTATCACTCGCAAACGCCTTCCCGCTGACAATCCGGTGATTTGCACCCTCTGGCATTCCGAAATCCCGGAGTTGGCGCGACAAATAGGAAATACTCGATCGGCTGCGGCGCTTGATTTATGGCTGGACAACTTGCAGGGTGCGGTTGTGGCAATTGGCAATGCCCCGACTGCTTTGTTCCGACTACTGGAAATGCTGGATGCCGGAGCACCCAAACCGGCTTTAATTCTGGGTTTCCCGGTAGGATTTGTGGGGGCTGCCGAATCCAAAGCCGAACTGGCCGCCAACAGTCGGGGAGTGCCATTTATTACGTTGCACGGGCGGCGCGGTGGCAGTGCAATGGCAACGGCGGCCGTGAATGCGTTAGCGAAAAAGGATGAATTGTAAGCAACCCCGGTCTAAAGACACGGGGCTTCAGTTTATTTGCTGAAGCCGTGCTTACCCGCCTAAGCCTTAAGTGGCTACGTTGTTGGGGTCAAAACACCGGAAAATGCGACGCTAGTTTTCCGCTCTGTTGTTTGCAATTAAACAATTCTAAGGTCACTGGAATAGTGTTGCAAGCGTAAAAAGCCCTTATAACATTGGCAAAGCGAACTTTACGAGAAATCGAAGGGACACAACAATGTCTATCCAACCAAATTACGTTTTTGTTCTAGATGCTAACCGCAAACCACTAACACCATGCAAACCATCTTTGGCACGCAAACTGTTAAAGGTTGGCAAATGTAAAGTGTTTAGGCTTTATCCTTTCACTCTAATTTTGAAAAAAAAGGTAGTTCAATACCCGCAGCCTGTCACTTTAAAGATTGACCCCGGTTCAAAAGTTACGGGGTTTGCTCTGCTTCTGAATTCCCATCTAATCTGGGTAGCCGAATTAACCCATCGCCCTCAAGCAATTAAGGCATTGCTAGAGTCGCGTCGTTCTCTGCGACGCAACCGCAGAAGTCGCCAGACAAGGTATCGCCAAGCGAGATTTTTGAACCGAACTAGATCTAAAGGTTGGTTGGCTCCCAGCCTCCAGCACCGAGTAGATACGACATTAACTTGGGTCAACAAACTATCAAAGCTTGCACCCATTAAGACGATTTTTCAGGAATTAATTAGGTTTGATTTACAAAAAATGGAAAACCCGGAGATTTCAGGAATTGAGTATCAACAAGGAGAGTTGCAAGGCTACGAAGTCCGCGAGTATCTTCTTGCCAAATGGGATAGGCGGTGCGCTTACTGTGGCATAGAGAATGTACCGCTACAAGTTGAACACATTCATCCTAGATCGTCGGGCGGAACTAATAGAATATCTAACCTGTGCTTAGCTTGCGAACCTTGTAACACAAAAAAAGGGACTAAAGACATCAAGATATTCTTAGCAAAAAAACCCGATGTTTTGAAAAAAATTGTGGCACAAGCTAAGCGTCCGTTGAAGGATGCCACTGCTGTTAACTCGACTCGATGGGCTTTATTCAATCGATTAAAAGCAACAGGCAAAGAGATTATTACAGGCTCTGGCTGGTTGACTAAATTCAATCGCATACGCCTAGAACTGCCAAAAACCCACTTCTTTGATGCTGCTTGCGTAGGGAATACACCTGAAATTTCCGTTTCAGTGAATCAGCCTTTGAATATCAAAGCCACGGGGCATGGTTCAAGGCAGATGTGCCGCACGGATAAATTTGGATTCCCTTCTAGGTACGTTCCGAGGTTTAAGTTTGTTAAGGGTTTCCAGACAGGGGATATTGTAAAAGCCGTTGTTACTTCGGGCAAAAAGATGGGCACTTATACGGGCAGAGTGGCTGTCCGCTCATCTGGCAGTTTTAATGTGGCAACAACCCAAGGATTAATCCAAGGAATCAATCACAAATATTGTTTTCCTATTCATCAAAAGGATGGGTACAATTATGGGTTTTAAGACTGTTGACGGGATACTTTAGTATCCCGTGTCCCTTTTCCTCCCAGGGCTAAAGCCACTGGGTTTCCAAGTTATCGCGAGGTTTTTATGACTAAGGCTACTGGTAAATTGTACGGTTTGGGTATTGGCCCTGGCGATCCAGAATTGATTACTTTGAAAGCTTATCGGATTTTGCAATCGGTGCCGGTGATTGCCTATCCGGCGATGGAAAATGGTAAGGTGCTGGCGCGGGCGATCGTCGCAGATTATCTGCGCCCGGAGCAAATTGAGATTCCGATGCCGCTGCCTTTTAGTCCGACGCGATCGTCTCAACCTTATTATGATATTGCAGCCGAGAAAATTGCGGCACATCTGAGCGAGGGGCGGGATGTGGCGGTGCTATGTGAGGGCGAGCCTTTTCTCTACGGCTCGTTTATGTATCTATTCAACCGTTTGTCGGCGAGATTTACCACTGAAGTTGTGCCGGGAATTTCTTCGACAATGGCGAGTGCGGCTGCGTTGGGAGTGCCGCTGACTTATCGTAACGATGTGTTAAGTATTATGCCTGCGACGCTGGATGCTGAGGTTTTGCGCGATCGGCTGGCGGTTGTTGATGCGGCTGTGATTATTAAGCTGGGGAGGCATTTTGCGAAAGTCCGGGATGTACTGATTGAGTTGGGACAGTTCGATCGAGCATTGTATATAGAACGCGCAACTATGCCGAATCAGCGAATTCGGGCGATCGCAGATGTCGAACCCGCTGAAGTTCCCTATTGGGCTCTCATTATGATACCTAGCCAGCAGAAGTCTGTATCTTAATATTTCCATGCCTGAAGGCGACGCGCTTCCAGGCTTTACCTAGTTTTTGTCCATTCTTTCCCATTTATCCACCATTCCTGCTATTTATAAGTCAATCTTATACATATCATCAGTTAATCTGTTGTTAAAAAACTTTACAAACCTGAGAATATGCTTTATGTTTATTTACATGGCGGAACACAAAGCCGTCACGAACATTGAAAACCAAATAAAGCAATCATAAACAAAT
>NZ_JAUBUC010000018.1:0-101380 GCF_036705285.1 Microcoleus sp. B4-C1
GTCCTTTTTGGACGGGCGGGACGCCCATCCCACAATAACAATTAAAATTGTAAGTTATTTAATTCGCGATCCTAAGATTTGGAGTGGGCGATCGAGCTTCGATCGAAAAGTTTGTAGGCGTAAGGCGGGGCGTAGCCATCGCACAGCGCTCCGGAAAAAAAGACCAAAAAAAGATCGATCGTCCGCGCAAGTCAACCCTCCTGGGCTCGCACCCGCAACAGCAGCAGCTTTCCCCCCTCACCTCAATCGGGCTGCCGCCTGCCGAAAGCCCTAAGCCTCATAACTCCCCAAAAGTTTTCGCCACAGGAGTTTCACAGTCTCCAAGCTCACAGGTATAGCAACGGCCGATAGGGTAAGGACGTTCTTAATTGATGAAAGCATTGTTTTTACTGTCGAATGCCAAAAGCATTTCTAGAGGCTGCTGCTCTGGCTCCCTTGTGCACGAGAGAGGCGAATGCTATAAAATCTTAAACAGCAGGGGAGTGCGGAAATTGCGATCGAACGCCAAGCAACAACCGAACTCGATCGAGTCCAAACCTTTGATAACCTATAATTTGAATGAGATGCCGCAGGCACTTCTGCTACTGGCATTATACTAATGCGCCATCCTGCGGCTAATTTGGGATTTATTCTTTCTAACAACTAACAACTAACAAATAACAACTAATAAAGAGGGGATTGCTTAATGGCTGCAACAGATTTTAAAGACTATTACGCTATTTTGGGACTCAACAAAACTGCCAGTTCTGACGAAATTAAAAAAACTTTCCGCAAACTAGCCCGCAAATATCACCCGGACATGAACCCCGGCAACAAAGAAGCAGAAGCTCGTTTTAAAGAAGTAAACGAAGCTTACGAAGTGCTCTCAGACCCTGAAAAACGCAAAAAATACGACCAATACGGTCAATACTGGAAGCAAGCTGCCACAACTCCAGGCGGATGGCCGGGCGGGGGCAGTACGAATGTAGACTTTGGCGGGGTTGACTTCAGCGAGTACGGCAGTTTTGACGAATTTATCAATGCCTTGTTAGGTCGCGCAGGTAGTAGTCCTGGTAGTGCCCGCAACGCCAAGTGGAATTACAGCAACTACCGCAGCACCAGCGGCGGGCCCACAGGTTTTGGCGGATTTGAAGATTTCGCGGGGTACGAAAATCGCACCGCAGGAAGCTCTCTCGACACCGAGGTCGCCATTTCCCTGACTTTGGGGGAAGCATTTCGGGGAACTTCTAAGCGAGTCGCCACGGGGGAAGTTTCGATTCCAGCAGGAGTGAAAACCGGCAGCAAAATTCGGATAAAAGGCAAAGGTCAAGTTGACCCGTACACGAAGCAACAGGGAGATTTGTACCTAAAATTAGAAGTTTTGCCTCACGCTTTCTTCCAGTTTGAGGGAGAGAATTTGGTCTGCGAAGTGCCGATAACTCCCGACGAAGCGGTGTTGGGATCTTCAATTGAAGTGCCGGCGCCTGAAGGTATGATCACTGTGAAATTTCCAGCCGGGATTCGTTCGGGTCAGTCTTTGCGGTTGCGGGGCAAGGGATGGCCGAAACCGAAGAAAAACGAGCGGACTGATTTGTTGGTCAAAATTGCGATCGTGCCACCGAAAGAAATTAGCAGTGTAGAACGCGAATGCTATGAAAAAATCAAAGCAAATCGCACTTTTAATCCTCGCAGTAATCTCAATCAGATGGTGCTGTAAATTACCCAGCACGGACCTGAGTACAGCTACAGTGTGGGCTTTCAATAGCCCTGAAATGATCTTGCACCTTGCAAAACAATCTCGAACCTTCGGGCTTATTTACGAAAGCCTCAATAGCAGCAATATTCTTACTGCCGTTTAAGTCGGCATCACCTTTCCATCCACAATGACCACAAGCGAACTTTTTGCCATTCCTATAAGACTCACCCTTTACAGGATGAATGTGATTGCACTTGTGGCACATTTTGCTGGTGTATCTAGGCTCAACAAACAGAATCTTTACGCTATGCTTTATAGCTTTGTAGATGAGGAATTGACGC
This sequence comes from Microcoleus sp. B4-C1, assembly GCF_036705285.1. Taxonomy (NCBI): domain Bacteria; kingdom Bacillati; phylum Cyanobacteriota; class Cyanophyceae; order Oscillatoriales; family Microcoleaceae; genus Microcoleus; species Microcoleus sp. B4-C1. Next base: position 2,017 of record NZ_JAUBUC010000018.1, read on the forward strand.
AACTGAAAGAACGCCCAGCTATTACTAAGTCTCCGCTCTTTCTGCGAGCGTGGCTGCTGATTTGTGCGTTCCCTAATTCCCGTCAAATCTTCCAAAGCGATAACTTGATTTTTGTTCTTAGCCTTGGTTACGATACGGTGACTGATAGTGTGATTTACCAAAGTCTGAAAGCGCTTTTCCTTGCCCGACAACCGTTTCAACAATTCTCGACATCTACGCCGAGTGCTGCGCGTGCCTTTCGTGGCTTTTCGCTGGATATTTGCTCTCAACTTGGCATAATGGTTTTTAACTTTGGTAATTTGTTTGCCGCTAAATGTATCTCCATCAGAAGTGACCGCAATATCAGTCCTACCCAAGTCACAACCCAAAACTTGATTGCAAGGTGGAGGCTCGGCTGGCTGAGATTCAAGCTGAATATTAAGATAGTAACTGCCATTTTGCGTTTGCACAAAGTAGCAGTCTTGGGGTTTTGACCTTTCAGCAATCCAAGTTGGTAGTTTCCGATAGCCAGTACAAACCGTTCCCTACCACCAGTAGTAGTCAAACTTACTGTCCAATCTTTTTCCCTAAAAGAAAAGATACGGGTATCGTAAGTGACGCTAGTAGGAGCAAATTTGTTAACAGGCTTCCCATCTTTTTTAGCTGTTTTTCTGTTACCAGAAACCCGTCTAATAGCATGGATTGCCAACTGCGCCGAAAGTCCAAACATCTCTCTGACATTGTGATATACCTGCAGATTGCATCGCCAATTCATTTGTCAGAGTTGGCGGCACAGTTTGATTCACGTATTCACAAGCATTAGCGAATGCCTGAAGGGTTGCATCAATTTTGATGGAATGCTCAGGCGTTACTTGGAGCTTGCAAGGGGCGGGTTCACCGAAATATATGACACCCACCGACAAATCAGATAAACCCGCCCCATCCCATCGAGAAACTACCAGAACTATCGGTCAGAGCAACTCCGCCCTATGAAAAACTCCACTTTTAACCAACCCTCTACCAGAATAGGCGCAACCACAGGCAGATTGCGCCTACAAAACGCTATATTTTGTTGTTCGTAAGTCCTGAATCGAAAATCAAAAATCGAATAACCCTTGACGTGTGTAGCAATTCGTGATATTTTTATCCGCGTTTATCGGGATATAAAAAATATTTATGAATAAATCTTAAGTTTTAATTAAATTTAGTATTATAATTTTGGTAACTTCCAACTAAGTATTTATTCTCAATATGATAGCGGATCAATTTCCTTGGCTGACCGCAATTGTCATCCTACCCCTCCTAGCTTCCCTCGCCATCCCTTTTCTGCCCGATACAGACGGCAAAACCATTCGCTGGTATGCCCTAGGCGTAGGTATTGCAGATTTTGTATTAATGTGCTGGGTGTTTTGGACTCATTACGATCCAAGCATCTCTACTTTCCAAATCGTAGAGCAATATTCCTGGATACCTTCTTTAGGTCTCAACTGGTCTGTTTCCGTTGACGGACTGTCAGTGCCGTTGGTACTGTTGGCGGGATTGGTGACGACGCTATCAATCTTTGCAGCCTGGGAAGTCGATCGCAAGCCACGACTATTCTACTTCCTGATGCTGGTGATGTACTCCGCACAAATAGGAGTTTTCGTCGCCCAAGACATCATGCTGCTGTTCATTGTCTGGGAACTAGAACTAATTCCGGTGTACCTGTTAATCTCGATTTGGGGCGGACAAAACCGCCGCTACGCAGCTACCAAATTCTTGATTTACACCGCAGGCGCTTCCATCTTTATTTTGATAGCTGCCTTGGCAATGGCATTCTACGGCGGAGGCACTCCCACCTTCGACATGGTAGAACTAGGCTTGAAGGACTACCCACTGGGCTTAGAACTCCTGCTTTATGCGGGACTGCTGATTGCCTTCGGTGTGAAACTGGCGATTTTCCCCTTCCACACTTGGCTACCTGATGCCCACGGTGAAGCATCTTCTCCTGTTTCGATGATTCTGGCCGGTGTATTGCTGAAAATGGGCGGATACGGACTGATTCGCCTGAATTTGGAACTTCTTCCCCAAGCACACGTTTACTTTGCACCGATTATGGCGGTGCTCGGCGTAGTCAATATTATCTACGGCGCGCTGAATTCCTTCGGCCAATCGAACATGAAGCGCCGCTTAGCGAATTCGTCGATTTCTCACATGGGATTCGTGTTGTTGGGTATTGCTTCCTTCACGGATTTGGGAATCAACGGGGCGCTGTTGCAAATGATTTCTCACGGTTTAATCGCCTCAGTATTGTTCTTCCTGGCTGGCGTTACTTACGATCGCACCCATACAATGATCATGGACGAGATGGGCGAGATTGGAAAAGTCATGCCGAAAGTGTTTGCCTTGTTTACCGTAGGCGCGATGGCATCTTTGGCACTCCCCGGAATGAGCGGTTTTGCTAGCGAATTGTCCGTGTTTGTGGGCGTCGCAACTAGCGATATGTACAGCGGTTCTTTCCGCGCGGTGACAGTGTTCCTGGCTGCTGTAGGACTGATTTTGACGCCGATTTATTTGCTCTCGATGCTGCGACAGTTATTTTACAACTGTGGCACCCTAGCTGCTTGCGACCTTGAGGATCTAAATCTGCAGAATCAAAGAAACAATCTGGATGAAGCGGTTTGTTTTGGTAATAGTTGCGTTTTGCCTGGTGATGCACCGTTTATTGATGCTAAACCTCGGGAAGTGGCGATCGCATTTTGCTTTTTGATACCGATTGTCGGCATTGGTTTTTATCCCAACATGGCGATGCAAGTCTACGATGCCAAGACTGTCGCAGTCAACGCAGAAGTCCGCCAATCTTACATCCAAATTGCTCAACAAAATCCTCGGATTTATGCGAATCAACTTTTGGTTCCCAAAATTGCCCAAGCTCAAAAATCGCCTGCTTTGGACAAAATTACAGGGGCTGAATCTGCATCGGTTTTTGGCATTGTCAAATAATTTTCTCGAACTCTGTTTTTGTTGAAAATTGGGCGATCGCTTTTGTCAAAGGGCGATCGCTTTTTTCTTATCGCTGAATTTCTGAAATAATCTGCGCCAGATTCTCCCTAGCATATCCCACCTCAAGAATCGATTTATCATCGAGATCAGAGGCTACTTTTTTCAAGATATTTAGCGGTTCTTCAAAGCCTGTCGTCTTCACAAACAACACTTGCAACCGATTTTTTACTAATGCTAAAATAGAGCGACTTGGTTCGCCTTTATCCCCTTTCCGTTTAGCAATGTTGATGCTCAATTTGTGAGTTTTCAACAGCCGCATTCTTTCTATTCCTTGGGTCTTAACCGTCTCCAAAACCTCCGCTCGAATCTGATCGACTAATCTATCCGTCACATATTGCACGATCAAAGGCTGAAGCATAAAAACAGTTTCCCCGCCCTCACTAATTTTGTCAATCAGCGAGCGACGACCTAGAGAATCGAGATTTTTTAGCAAATCCGAAAGCGATGAATTGACCAACATCTGCTCTCGCAAAGTCGCCAGGGAAATCGGGATTTGAGCAATAGCAATCCAGTAGGCAATCTCTTGTTCTGAACTCGACATTCGATCGAACTGTTGCGCCAGCAAATTGCTGATATGTTCTTCAATAAATAACGCCGTAGCTTCCAAAAGCTTTAAAACATTCCCCTCGAAAAACTCGTTAATTGTTGTCGCTACAATCTTTAAGGCTAACAGATTGCCTCCGTACCGGGATAACAAGATTTCCAACTCTCGATCTTGAGGCGACAAACCTTTTTCTTGGAAAATTTCCCGCGCTATTTCCTCGGAAATAGCAGGTTTTAAAGACCGCACTTTTTCTCCCGCCAGCAAAGCCAGTTCCGTAGGCTCTTCCCAACTAACTAGCAGTAAACAGCTATTGTGATTGACCTCACCGAGCCGCACAATTAAATCTCGATATCCTTCGTAGCCTTCGCGATAGTGTCCCGCTAATTCTTCGGGTTTGAGAACCGCTTCAAAATCGTCTAAAATTACCAGACAGCGGTGTTTTCGCAGATACTCGACCAAGCGCGAAATTTTGCTGTTGAGGTCGATCCTATTCGTTGGCGTAGCCCCCGTAGGGGCGAGATCCCCTAACGGCACATCGGGTTTTTGTTGGTTAGAAAAAAGTTGAATTAAGCTTCCTAGGAAGTCGGATGGTGCGGGTGTCGATCGCAGCGATCGCCAAATCACAAAATCAAACTCATTCTGTACCTGTTTTGCCAACTGCACCGACAGAGTTGTTTTGCCGCTACCAGCCAAACCAAGCAGCGCTACCAGGCGACAATTATCTGATACAATCCACTGCTTTAAAGTAGTTAATTCTTCAGTCCGTCCGTAAAAAACCGAAACATCCGGTGCTTGGCCCCAATCTTCCTCTCGGTGTCCGATGGCCATCTTCAATAGAGAGCCTTTACCTCCACTAAAATCGCTCGTTCCCTGATCGATGTGGTATGAAAACAGCAACTGATGCCTCAATTCCGAAAGCTTTCCAGGGCCATTCCCCCCGATCTGAAACTTTTTGTAAACTTCGCCTAGTCTTTTGCGAACGGCGATGTCGCTAATGCCAAGCTTGGTTGCGATCGTCGCCGTAGATTGACCGTCGAGAGCCATAAACACAGTTTCTAACTCGGCATCTGTGACACCGCGTTGTTTGGCGATCGTTTGCACAAAGTTTTGAGGAATCGGAGTAGTCAAGGTAGGAATCTCGTCTATACTAAAAATCTATCTTCTATTATATTGTGTGAGTTCTCGCGGGCGAGCAATTGAATCGAATCTACCAACGTTCAGCTTGCTTTTTGTTGTTTGGGTAGTTTTAGATATTTATACCCAATTATCGATTGTGATACCAGTTAAAAAAATACACCTCTAGGCTCGTACTCCAAACCAATACACAATCAGTCATTCCAAATTATTCAATTCTTCAATTATTCAATTCTTCAATTCTTTAATCAAAGATGCTATGAGAAACGGGGAGTTTATCGCCCTAAATTGTTGCTGTCTCCTCATCCGTAAAACCTATTGTATAGTGGAGGCGCGGCGCTTAATTTATAGCACTAAACCATAAATATCCAACCGCACCCCAACCCACAGCCTATCAAAAACCGGGTAAATATTACAATTTTTGAAAGCAGCGCTGTATCAGCCAAAAATTGTCGCAGTAGCGCGGTATTCTTGGGCAGAAAGCACCCGCCAACTCCCATCGCCCATAAGTTCCAAAACCTGCTGGTGATATTTCACTAAACTCACTCGGTGGCCGACACTCACAAACGTAGTTTTAGTGGCTTGCAACTGCTCGTATAAATGTTGCTCGTTCTTCAAATCCAAAGCACTTGTCGCCTCATCCAAAATAGCGTATCTCGGTTCCGTCAATAACAATCTAGCAAAAGCTAAACGTTGCTGTTCTCCCAGCGACAAAATCTCGCCCCAATCTAAATTCGCATCAAAACCGCCCAATCTGTCCGGCAAATCTGCTAAGTTTACTGATGCCAAAACGCGGCGCAATTTTTCCTCATCAACCTCGCTACTGGTATGGGGATACAAAAGTTGCGATCGCAAACTACCCAAAATCATATAAGGACGCTGCGGCAAAAACAGCATTTCCCCCAATTCTGGCCGCGCCAAACGCCCCGTTCCCGCGTCCCACAAACCCGCAATTGCCCGCAGCAAGGAACTCTTTCCAGCACCGCTTTGTCCGACAATTAACAGTCCTTCACCGGGCTGCACTGCTACCGACAAATCCTTAATTAAAGTCTTTTGATGCTGCGGAGTATCTAAAGTAACGTGCTCCAGTGTCAACTGAGAATCTACTACTACATCTATAGCAGTTCCTCCAGGACGAGATACCGCTTTTTTCGCTTCCAGAGTATCTGTAAATACAGTCAAACGATTGATACTAGCTGCAAAAGAACTCAGCGGCTCAATCTGAGTTACAATCACAGAAAAAGCGCGCAAAACCTGAGTGAAAGCAAAACCAGCTTGAGTGATATCTCCAAACTCGATTGTACCACTTTGATCTGCAAAATAAGTTGGAGCTAGAAACAAAGCCGGAATAATCACAACAGCATATCCGTATCCAGTTGTGAAATAATCCAAGTTTCGCTGCCAACCAATTAGCAAATTAAAATTGCGGAATACTTCCACAAATCGCTGCTTTATTTGAAATGATTCTTGCTCCTCGCCTCCATAAAAAGCAATAGATTCGGCGTTGTCGCGAATGTGAACCAGTCCGTAGCGAAAATTTGCTTCTTTTTTAAGTTGCTCGAAATTCAGAGGTACTAATCTTTGACCAAAAACTAGAGTAGCTGTCGTGCCCACAATAGCATAGATAATCAGAAAAATCGAAAGTTGTTTTGAGATAGACCACAGGATACCAGTAAAAGATATAATATTAACTATTGAACCAAGGATGAGCAGCATAAATGACAAACTTGTCCGGGTAAAAGAGCGGACATCTTCGGAAATTCGCTGGTCTGGATTGTCGATTTCCTTGTGTAAATTTATTTCGTAATAAGCCCGATTCTGAAAATACTTATCGAGGAACTTATTAGTCATCCACTCCCGCCAGTAGATACCCAATTTATCTTCGGTATACCGGTAAATTACCACAATGGGAGTGCCGACTATAAAAACCCCTGCATACACAAACAGATACTTCCAGTAATTGAGCTGGTCTTTCTTAGCTAGTGCTGTGTTAAAAAAGTTACCGACGTAACTAATTATTACATTCATACCGCTGACTGACAGCGACAAAAAAAGCAGCAAAGTCAATAAAGCCCAGGGCTGCCAGTGCGGTGTCAATCTGTCTTTGAACCAGACAAAAGCGCTGAAAGGAAGAATTAACATTAAAGCCACGATCGCAATTGCGGGCGAATTAATAATTCCTTTCAACAAAGTAACTAAGCCTGCTGCAATACTATTGACAAATTCGGGAAATAAGACTTGAGTACCCAAACATACAGCGCTGACGAGTACAAACATCGCAGCGAAGAGAAATATCAACAACAGCGCTACTAATCCTAAAAATATTCTGCCACTCCCAGGCTCTAAAGGATAAAAGTAAGGTTGAGCGATCGCAATAAATCTCTGCCACAACTGACGGTCAAATCGATTCATCTTTGCTGTTTACAAAACTACTTTGACTGTTCTAACATATCAACTATTGTGACAAACGGCAGCAGTAATTTATGTCGGAGTTTTGCGAAAAAATTTGTCTCACCCAGAGACGGAAACTGGTTTTCCGAGTTAACTGGTGGAGACCAAAAATTTGGGAGCTTTGTTCAAGCTCTTATATTCATCTGTTAAATCAATTCTTTAATCTCAAATCTCAAATCGCTCTAGCTGGAAGAAGTTGCGCTATCGCCGGCCAAGTCCGACTGCAATTTACTGCTGTAAAATCGTTGGCTAATCCCTAAAATTACTTGTTTCATTAGCCAATACAAAACAGCAATTACTACAAAAGTGACAGCCATTACTAAAACCGGACGCTTGCCTATCAAATCGTTCATTACACTGTTAACCAGCGCATCGGGGTTAGTCAGAATGTCCCAAGTGTTGAAGCGGATAAATCGCCCTAAATAAATGCCGATCGCCGAAAGTGCGTGTATAGTTATCTCCGTTACCAGGATAAATCTACTCAAACCCTGTTGCTTCAAATAGTAACCCAAATTCATCACCGACAGCACGTAAGCTCCAAACCCGGCCAGCATAAACGCGAGATATTGGGGAATCAAAGCCAGAGTCACAATCCACACCGAGTTCCCCTCTTTAATCTGGCGGATCAGGTGAATGATATCAGTTAAAACGTAGGGCGCATTGGGTAAAAATGCGATAAACCAGAAAAAACCGCCCCACCACCGGAGAGAGCGAACTCCGCGCTGCCGCAGTACCCAGATGTCTACAGCCATCAGTGCCAGTGTAATCGCGATCGCCCCCAAAACGTAAGTTTTGCCCACATCTTGCACTATGTGCCTCAGATACGCAAAAACAGGGCGCGTACTGGACAAAAAAGTAGCGCCTAGGAGAAAGCCCGTACCCCACAGCAGCCAGCGCGATCGAGGTTTGCGGAACAGCCAAAAACTCAGGCCCAGCGGTACTAAACCCAAAAACAAATTCCAAGACATCCAGCGGACATTGTGTCCCATTGCTTGCAGCGCTTCCAGGATTAATCCCATCATGTCAATTTTTATACAATTAAAGGTTTGATGCAGCACCGCTTCGTTAGCAGCTTCCGTCTATTTTAGTCTTTAAATTGTAGGGTGAGTCAGCTTATGGCCCCTGGCTGCGCGCCTGAAAATCAGGCTCTGCTGACGAATCCTACCACTGCGGAGTCAATCTCAAATCTAAAATCTCAAATCGACTGACGCACCCTACCACTGCGGAGTCAATCTCAAATCTAAAATCTCAAATCTAAAATCTAAAATCGACTGACGCCCTACTATTTATACACTTTGTCGATCGGAATCTCAATCTGAAAAGTTGTTCCGCATCCTATGGAAGAAATGCACTCAATCTTACCCTTGTGCTTTTCCACCACAATCGAGTGCGCGATAGACATTCCCAACCCCGTACCTTTCCCCACAGCTTTCGTAGTAAAAAACGGGTTAAAAATGCGATCGACTATCCCATCGGGAATACCCGTACCGTTGTCCGAAATTTCTACCCTCACAGTGTTCTGGGGGGTTACACCAGTGGAAATAGTAATGCGACCACTCTTTGTCTCTGATTGTGGAACCGATAACTGGTGATATCGCTCTTCAATAGCATCAATTGCATTAGCAATAATATTCATAAACACCTGATTCAGTTGGCTGGCATAGCACTCCACCAGCGGCAGTTTCCCGAACTCCTTAATTACTTCAATTTCCGGGCGGCTGTCCCGACTCTTCAAGCGGTGCTGCAAAATTAACAAAGTGCTCTCAATTCCCTCGTGAATATCCACCGGCTTCATTGCCGATTCGTCCAGTCGCGAAAAATTTCTGAGGGACAATACAATTTGCCGGATGCGCTCGCTTCCTACCTGCATCGAACCCATAACTTTTCTTAAATCCTCAGCCATGAAATCCAAATCAATCTCTTCAATGCGATCGACAATTTTTGAATTAGGATCGGGATACTCCTGTTCGTAAAGAGTAACAAGATCCAGCAACTGTGTAGTATACTGGTTGAGATAATCAATGTTAGCGTGAATGAAATTAACGGGATTATTAATTTCGTGAGCTATCCCAGCCACTAATTGCCCCAAAGAAGACATTTTTTCTGTTTGAATGAGTTGAGTTTGAGTAGAGCGCAATGACCGCAGCGCTGACTCTAAATCTCTGGCTTTTTCTCTTTCTCGTTCCTCGCTTTGCCGCAGTGCTTCCTCTGCTTGCTTGCGAGTCGTAATATCCTGGGAAACTCCAATTATTACCTTAGCATGACCCTCCGCATTCCTACTAAAAATAGTATCCCGGCTTTGCAGCCACAACAATTGACCGTATGCTCCCTGTACCCGGTACTCAATTTCCCTAGTTTCGCCATCTTCAACTTCTGCAAAGCTCGCGTGATGTTCCACAATTTTCGGCAAATCTTCGGGGTAGATCAACTGAGGCATGAGTGACGAATCCATCGCTGTAATGTCGTCAAGGGTATATCCCAAAAGCCCGAACAGTGAAGTATTGCTGTAAATATTTCGCTGTTCTTCCAAGTCGTATAGATACAAAATACCGGGAGTAGCCTCGGCTACTTTTTGAATAAACTGCTGGCTTTCTTGCAATTCTAATTCAGCTTGTTTGCGATCCGTAACATCAACGGCGATGCCGTCCCAAAAACAAGCGCCGTTTTCTCTAGCTTCAGGACGCGACATTATCTGCAACCAGCGAATCTTGCCTGAAGGTAGCACCATCCGTCCTTCCCACTGCCAAGGTTGCAAAGTCTGGGCAGAAATAGCAACTGATTCGTCATGACTTTGGCGGTCGTCGGGATGAATCAAATTTCCTATCAAAGCCGCATTTTGCATAACATCTTCGGGTTCTAACTCAAAAACTTCTCGGCAAGCAGGACTTATGTAAGGAAAACTGGAAGAGCCATCTGCACGCAACAAAAATTGATAAATTATTCCCGGCACATTAGCAGACAGCTTTTGGAATTTTGCCTCGCTTTCCCGCAGTGCTTCCTCTGCTTGTTTGCGTTCCGTAATGTCAGTAATTGAACCAACCATGCGGACTGCTTTTCCAGATGCGTCCCACAAAGCTTGTCCCCGACTCAATATCCATTTGTAAGCGCGGTTATAGCACCACAAGCGGTATTCGGTGATGTAATGCGGCGTTTTTCTCTCCAAGTGTTCTTGAAGAAGTTGCTGAGAACTCACTAAATCATCGGGATGTAAACTCGTATTCCATGTATTATTGTAATCGCTAATGTCACTATCTTCGTAACCAGTGATTTCCTTAAAGCGATCGGAAACAAAAAGTTCACCGGTTTGCAAGTTCCAGTCCCAAATGCCGTCATTGTTGCCTTTGAGTGCTAACTGCCAGCGTTCTTCAGTTTGCATCAATTGAGCAGTTCTCTGTTTCACTCTATTTTCGAGTTCTTGATTGAGCTGTTTGAGACTTTCTTCTGCCTGGTTGCGTTCGATCGCAATTCCTGCTAAATTAATCGACGCTTCTATCAATTGCAGATCAAAGTTTTTGGGGTAGCGCGGTTGGGAATAATACATTCCAAAAGTCCCCAAAACTTGACCCTGAGATGAGAAAATAGGAGTAGACAAGCAAGCTCTCAGTCCAAAACTCAAGGCTAAATCTCGATAATTTTCCCACAAAGGATCGCTGGCAATATCTGTAACGATTACCTGTTGGCGGCTAAAGGTAGCAGAGCCGCAGGAACCGACATCCGGCCCGATGGCTATGCCATGAATAGCAGCATTGTAACTGTCGGGCAAACTGGGCGCGGCTCCGTGCAGCAAATGTTTTCCGTCTGGAGCTAGAAGCAATATCGAACCGATGACATCTCTAGATTGCTGCTCGATAATTTTAACTAAAGTATTTAAAGTATCGCCCAGAGAAGCACCCTTAGCAATCATTTCTAAAATTTGTTTTTGACCCGTTAACCAATTTTCAGCTTGCTTGCGCTCCGTAATGTTGCGGGCTACCCACAGAGCCGTGTTTTCTTTCATTGGCGAAATGGTAGCGGCAAACCACGTTTGTACGCTGGCAAGTTCCAGGTTATATTCAAAAGTACAGGTTTGATTTGTAGCAAGGGCGGTGCGAATTTTATCGTGAAAAATATCTGCCATTTCTGGCTCGAATAATTCGCTGATTTTTTTCCCGGAAAATTCCGCCGGTGGCTTGTACAATAATTCTGGATTTGTCGGGGCAATTTTCAGCAAGCGTCCCTCAATATCAATCTCGAAAATTACGTCGTTCATGGCAGCGAACAAAGCTCGAAGTTCCGCTTCAGAACCTTGCAGGGCGATTTCAGCTTGTTTGCGATCGCTAATATCCGTCCCGATACAAAGCAGTCCTGCCACATTTCCCTTCGCATCTAGTAAAGGTTTATTTGTCCACGCTATCCACACCCTTTCTCCATTGTGGCGGATGTTTTCATTTTCGTTTTGGAAGTATTTTTCCGGCTGTGTCAAACAGTCTCGAATCTTTGTCGCGAAGTCACTTTCAAATAACTCTGTTTTCGGTATAATTGTGCCGATCGCACTTTGGCCGATGATTTCTGCTTCTGAATACCCGAAAAAATCTTCAGCAAACTCGTTAAAAAAAGTAATATTACCTTCACTGTCTAACTGCACAATCATGCTGTTAGCATTCTCAACTAATTGCCGGTACTTAACTTCGCTCTCCCGCAGTTTCGCACGGCCGTACACCCAGTTAAAAACCGCCGCCCCGCTCAAAAGTGCCAGCAAGCCACCTCCAAAAAGCAGCCAGCCCCGAAACGGCGAATTCGCAGGCCATCCTCCCGCCGGAATTGCTGCCAACTGCCAGGAACCGTTGGGCAAAGTCACTTCCAGCACCACGGGATTCTGCTCAAAAATTGACCCGTCACCGAAAAACACAGGGCCGGAGGCTCCCGAACCGTCTTTGCCCCGCAGAGCGTATTGCAGCTTCGCTGAGGAGTCGTTGAGTCCTGCTTCCTCAATGAGGGTATTTTTGTCGATGATCAGGCCTGTCAAGCCCCAGTAAACTCCTTTTTCTGCCTCGGCGCCGGAGGGTGTGAGAAAAATCGGCGATCGGCTGATGAAAGTCTCGTCCCCCTCCAATAATTTCACGGGCCCGGCTAGCAAAGTTTTTCTGGTTCGGATGACCTCTTTGACCATTTCCCGCTGTTCGGGTAGCGTCGTCAAGTCAACTCCGATCGCCGATTCATTTCCCTCCCGCGGATAAATGTAAGCGACCGTCGTGCCTTTAACTAAAGTTATGGCGCGAATGCCCGGTTGCTGTGCCACCAGAATTCTCGCCGTCGCTGCAAACTCGGCTTCGGTGATGTTTGGGTTGTTGGAAATGTAAGCCCCCAAACCCCGCATCAAAAACAGGCGGGAATTCAAAGAGCCTTCCAGCTTAGAGCGGACTGTGCTGAGGCGATCGAGGGTGCTAGCGCGGTTGTAGTGAAAAAACCGCCGCTGTTCCGATCGATCTAAAATGCCAACTCCGACCAAAATTGCTATTGATGCCGAAATTGCTGCTAAATACGGTGAAATTTGGAATTTTTTAACCTTAAAGTATTCCATCTGCCGGGGGTTAAGGTATTTTTTTACGTCTTTAGATAGATTTAGTTTAGTTCGATTTCTTTAAGCAAATCCACGATTTTCGGCATAGCGGGCTTTTCGCAAGCGGGCGCGAGTTTGTGGTGTTCTAGGACACCCGCCTAACGCGGGCGATCGGCAAGCCTCTCATCATTAATTCTATGGAAAAAGTTTTAAATCTACAATCGACTGACCGAAAGTAATGTCGTCATAAGCCCCCGGATTCATTCCAACGCGCAGGCTCAGGACGGGATCAATCTAAAATCTGAAATCTAAAATCTCAAATCGACTGACTCGCCCTCGATGGGGTAGGACGCGCCATGCTCCCGCACCACACCGGTGGGGGAACGCGCACCCGAAAGACGGGAGTTATTAGCTAAAATAGGTTTAGCAATAATTTTTTTCAGCGCTACGGCTAATCATTCATAGGGGCAATTTGATGCAAGAACAGTTGATGGAAGCGATCGCACCTTACCGCAATCGCGTAGATTATCTAGAAGTTCGCCTCGAACAAAGCGAGTCAACTGCGATTAGTTTTCGCGGCCCTCAGTTAGATGCTGTCAACCGCAGTTTTAGTCTCGCCGGCGGCATCCGCGCCTGTCACAAAGGTGGCTGGAGTTTTGTAACTTTTAACGGTTTAGATGAATTAAAAGACCGCATTGAAGAAGCTGTAGTGCAATCTCGTTTGGTTGGTAGTGAAAAAACTCTACTAGCAGATGTCACCCCGATTCAAGATTATGTAGCGGTGGAATTGGGCCGCGATCCGCGCTCTATTACTCTAGCCGAAAAGCGGAAATTGCTCGAATCTTACAATCAGTTGCTGTTAGATCATGACCCGCGAATTCAGACGACAATGGCAGGTTACAGCGACAGATTTGGGATTACTTATTTTGTGAATTCTCAAGGGACTTGCATCGCTCAAGAGCGCTTGGACGTGACCGGACGTTTCGGAGCGATCGCCCGCGGCGAGGGCGGTGTCGTCCGCCAAGGGTTTGAGTCGATTCACTCGCGATCGGATTACGATGTCTTGACAAATATTGAAGATCGTGTTAAGAGTGCTGCCGTTCGAGCTGTAGGCCAATTAGAGGCAAAATCGGTGAAAGGTGGTCAGTATCCGGTGATTTTAGACCCTTATTTGTCGGGGGTTTTTATTCACGAAGCTTTCGGGCATTTGTCGGAAGCAGACGGCATTTACGAAAACCCGAAAATGCAGGAATTGTTGACTTTGGGCAAGTCTGTGGCGATCGAACAATTGAATGTAATTGACGACGCAACTGTGCCGGGATTACCCGGAACCTTGAAATACGACGACGAAGGCGTGCCGGCTCAGTGCAAGCATTTAATTAAAAATGGAGTTTTAGCCGCTCGGATGCACAATCGCGAGACTGCGGGCAAAATGGGCGAAAGTCCGACGGGAAATGCCCGGGCTTTGAGCGCTACTTTTATGCCTTTGGTGCGGATGACTAATACTGCGATCGAGTCTGGCGAACATTCCTTTGACGAAATGGTTGCCGACATTGACGAAGGAGTTTATGCAGTGCGGATGTTGGGAGGACAAACCAACGGCGAAATGTTTACCTTTGCGGCGGCTCAAGGTTTTATGATTCGCGACGGCAAATTAGCCGAACCCGTGAGCGATGTCACTTTAAGCGGCAATGTATTTCAGACTTTAAAGGATATTGAGTCGATAGGAAATGACTCGGTTTATGCCTACGGCGGTTGCGGTAAAGGTGGCCAGAGTGGCTTGCCGGTAAGTGTCGGCGGCCCCCATTTGCGGATTAAAAATGTTGTAGTCGGAGGAAGATAAAAAGTGTTGAGTTTTGAGTTTTGAACTCAACACTTTTTTATCCTGGGTAATGTGCGCTGCGGCGCACCCAAAAGTTCAATAAAAACCCCGGTTTCTTCAAGAAACCGGGGTTTTTCCTACCAACTAAGAGAGGAGTCAAAACTTCACAGGTAGCGGTTGCCGGAATTCTGCATTTCTCGCACAACCCTCTAAACCAAACTACGGCAAATTCTAGTTCCAGCTTCTTTAAAGCTGTCTCATTTCCTCTTCAAGCACCCGAACCAAATCTTGATTGCCACTGGATCTCGCTACTTCTATGCGGTGCATCAGTTGCTTGTGAATGTTAGCGCGGTGGGTTTCTGCTACTTTTTTTACGTTTTGACGATTTGTGTTCATGGTGGACGTTCCTTATATTAAATTTGGTGTACCTGCTACTTCTCTAATATAGCGCTAAATTCCAAAAAGTATCTAAATTTACAAAAAATTTACAGTTGTTGACCGATCGACCAAACTCCTGTATAAGATTGGTCATAAGTCAATAGCGATATCTTGACAATCAGAAGTCATTAGTCATTAGTCAGTAGTCATTAGTCATTAGGCTGATGCCCGATGCCCGATGCCCGATGCCCGATGCCCAACATTTACATTTAGTCAAGCGGTGCGCGGTACGCACTCAACATTTAGTCAAAACTCAAAACTTGCTTCAGCGCCTCTACCAACTGCTGAAGGTGTGCGAGCTCGTGAGTTGCCATCAGCGAAATCCGAATTCGACTCACGCTGACAGTCGGAGGCCGAATCGCTGGAGCAAAAATACCCATTTCCTTGAGTTTGCTGCCGACTGTTAAAGCGGAGGCTGCATCTTTTAACGGAAGAGTGAAAATTGGGGAGAGGGAATTACTAATTGGTAATTGGTAATTGGTAATCGCGCAATATTTGAAAGTTTCGATATTTTGTCGCAACCGAACTCGGCGTTCTGGTTCTTGCTGTACAATCCTCACAGCTTCTAAAGCAGCCGCCGCGTCAGCAGGCGTCAATGCTGTAGTATAAATCCAACTCGCAGCTCGATTACGCAGAAAATCAATTAAAGCAGCAGAGCCCGCAACGTAACCACCTAAACTTCCCAAAGCTTTGCTGAGTGTCCCCACTTGAATCAGTGGTGTTCCCGTACACCCGAAATGTTCTGCACAACCGGCACCGCTAGCACCGAAAACTCCCGTAGCATGAGCTTCATCTACTAATACCATGCAGTTAAAGGTTTCGGCCACAGCCAACAACTGTGGTAGCGGACACAAGTCCCCATCCATACTAAAGACGCTATCGGTAATAATTAAACACTTGCGATACCTTGCGCGATTTTGCTCTAGCTTGGCTTTTAAATCCTCAAGATTGCAGTGACTGTACTCTAGGGCAGTTGCACCGCTGAGTGTGGCTCCGTTTTTCAGGCTCGAATGGTTGTACTTGTCAGATAATATCAAATCGCGCTTGCCGACAACGGATGCGATCGCCCCTAGATTCGCCAAATATCCCGAACTGAATACTAAAGCATCTTCAGTTTGTTTTAAATTAGCAATAGCTTGTTCTAACTGTCGGTGCAAATCGCGGTGTCCGCTGACCAACCTCGAACCCGTCGCACCCGTACCAAATTCCTTAGTTGCAGCTATAGCAGCTTCAATTAACCTGTCATCGCCCGCAAGTCCCAGATAATCGTTGCTGGCAAAGTTAATCAGGCTGTGGCCTGCTAACTTTACCACAGGCCCAGGGGAACTTTCGATCGATTCTGGCGATCTATACCAATTGGCACGGCGAACTGTGTCCAGGGCCTTCTCTATCCAAGCGTAAGGGTCTGTGTTCATATTGGAAAGCGATCGGGTAATACGTTATATTAGCTGGTGATCAGTTCCTCCCTATCACAGAAGCATATGCCACTCACTAAAAAATACAGATTAGTCACCCGCAGCGATTTTGACGGTCTAGTCTGTGCAGTTTTGCTCAAAGAACTCGATATGATCGACGAGATTAAATTCGTGCATCCTAAAGATATGCAGGATGGGAAAATCGAAATAACAAATAACGATATTAGCACCAATTTACCCTATGTTGAGGGAGTTCATCTAGCTTTCGATCACCATTTCAGCGAAACTCTTAGACACGAGAAAATCAAAATCAACCACATCATCGATCCCTATGCAGCTTCTGCAGCTAGGGTACTGTACAAATATTATGGAGGTGCAGCAAAGTTTCCTGATATTTCTGAGGCAATGATGGCTGCAGTTGACAAATCAGATTCCGCTCAATTTGCCCAAGAAGAGGTTCTGCATCCGCAAGAATGGGTGCTGTTAAACTTCATAATGGACGCACGAACCGGGTTGGGAAGGTTTAAAGAGTTTACCGTTTCCAATTATCAGTTAATGATGCAGTTAATCGATTACTGCAAATATCATACTATCGATGAAATATTGCAGCTTCCTGATGTAAAAGAAAGAGTAGACCTCTACTTCGAGCAAGAAGAAAAATTTAAAGAGCAAATACAGCGATGCGCCCAAGTTTATAATAATTTAGTTGTTTTGGATTTGCGTAACGAAGATGTGATTTATGCGGGAAATCGTTTTGTAATTTATGCTTTGTTCCCTCAGTGCAATATATCGATTCACGTACTTTGGGGACTGAAACAACAAAATACTGTTTTCGCAGTTGGCAAGTCAATCTTTAACAAAACTTCTAAAACTAATATTGGGGAGTTAATGTTGAGGTATGGCGGCGGTGGACACCAGAATGCCGGAACTTGTCAGATTGAGAACGATAAAGCTAGTCAAGTTTTGAAACAGTTAATTGCCCAGATAGAGCAAAATGGTTAATTTGGCTTTATCTTTTTTGCAGTCAGGACTTGAGTCTTTGATTATTTATTTTAATTTTCAGCACTAAAGTCCTTACTACCAACAGGGATTTTTAGGACTGAAGTCCTTACTGCCAACGAGAGTTTATTCCTCAAGGTTTTGATCTGGCGGGTTCTGAACATTGAGATTTTCTGAACTTTTACCTTTGACTGGTGGCAAATGGTCTACCAAACCCATATCAAAAGCGATATCCGGCAACTCATCAGCGTTATATTTTCCTGGCTCAAACAATCGGCCGGGAGTAAAACAAGGCTGTTTTAATCGTACCACTTCCCCGGGTGAAAACATTCCCCTAAACATTTTGCGTTCGAGTCCCATAATTTCTGCTCTTAAAACAACTTTCGCATTAATCCTAGCAATTTTTGAGCAGCAGCTTCCCAATTAAATAAATCTGCCGTCTCTTTAGCTTTTTGAGCTACCTGAAAACGCATCGGGTCTTCAACAATTTTTCGCAACTGTTCGCGAACCGACTGAACATTTGGCTCGGCCCAATGAGGAGCATTTCTGATTTTTAGATACTCAGTATCGTAACACTTTCCCACGGGAATTAGATCGTAAGCAATGGGATAGCAGTTATCAGCATTGGCGTACTCAGTCGGGCCGCCGTACATAGTCATAGCAACGGGCAAACCTGCTGCAAAGGCATCCAAAATTTTAATCGCAAAACCCTCGCCGCGAAACGGTGCTAAAAAAGCATCTGCTGACAAGTATAAATCAGCTAGTTCTGCTTTAGTACAAAATTTAGGCTTTACCTGAACTTTTGACTTGAACTTGCCGAATTGTTTTTCGATATTTACGAGGTGTTCCACTATAACATCAGGATTTTTGCCACCATCTTTGATAATTAACTCTACGTTAGAATCATCTTTAAACTCTTCACAAAAAGCTTGAATTGCCAGATCCGTGCCAAATCTATACCAATCAAAAGAATTGGTCATGTGCAGAATATACTTTACATCTTTTTGGGTTTTTTGCGGTCTGGGCAAATAGAGTTGCGAGATTAAAGGATTGAAACCTAGAGGCATGACTGATACGTTAGCCGGCGGACATCCAGCTTTTATTAAAACGTTTTTAGAATATTGGCTGACGGCTAGTTTGTGAGATGAAGTGTTAACAGCATCGTAAATCCAGTAATCATAATCATCATGGTTTTTGGCGAATTCGTAATTGATAGCAAAAAGTTCTAAGTTGAGATGTCCGTTGAGTTCTTTTAAAAAATAAGGTTTCCAATAATGAGACCATTTGATCTGAAATAAATCTGAGGGTGTGGTGTTCATCCACTTCTCTAGCAGGTCGTTTTCTTCTGCTGTGGAATGGCGGCTGAGATGAGAGGCTATTGTTGAAGGTTCGACCGAAATAGGAATTCCCATTTGGTCTAAAGTTTTGGCCAGGGATAGGGTAATGTCGGTGAAGGAGTTAAAGTGTTGAAAGGCAACGTTAAAGTGAACCATATTTATGGGTTATTAGTGCAGGGCGATCGCATCTAATTTGGTATAAATTGTACTTGACAAATGACATAAAATGCACCTGCCAGAGGCAGGGCTGCGGTGGAGACGGGATGGGCCACCAACAAGTAGTTAAACTGGGAATGGACTCCCGGCAGGTATCTCTCACTGAGGCAGATGGAAAAAGGCTGCCGTGAAATCTATCGGCAACGGAACATTGTTGAACGTGCTATCAAGCGACTCAAGCAATGGAGTCGGAGCGCTATTCGATATGAGAAGCTGCCTGCCAATTATACAGCCACGATCGCGATCGCCTGCATTCTGTTGTGGTTATAGTTTGAAAACACGCCCTAGGTAAGACTACGTGATGCAGATAAATCAACTAGGTAGAACCCCAGCGAGCGTGCTTAGCTGCCTATCAGCATCACACTCAATTTTCATTCCTTAGTTTACGAGCTGCGCTTGAAAGATGCTGTCAAATGTTTAAAAAAATTCCCTCACCATTATACCTTAATTAAGATGCGATTCCCCTGTAATATCTCGGAATATTTTTTTATTCTTTATCTTCTGGGAGCCTTCAAATTGGCCAAATATTCTAAAAAACTGGCATTTAATATATTCACCGAAGCCAATGAATCTGTTTGTTTTGGTTGGTGATTTAAAGTTTGAGTAAAACCTTTTGCCATTGATAGCACCCATAAACTTACAATAACTACATTGAAATTTATTCGGATTTAACTGTAGCATATTTGGGGTTCCAATTAAGATGCGTTTACCCTGGAGCGTAAAGCCAGGATTAGGCAGCAGTTAAATCGGTCTACCTATCCTACTTTACTTTTGTGACATTTTGGTAATTTGTCACCAATGGGAAGACCCTGGTAATGAAGATTTGGAGGCAGAGCCTCCAAATTGTTTTCTCCTTTTAATAGAGGATGTGCCTCCTCCAAAAGTCTGCCCAGGCAGAGCCTGGGAAAGATTGAAATAGTCATTGGTCAGGCGTTAATTGTTACTAACTAATAACTAATAACTAATTAGCACTTTTTTACAGCTTCTGGAACACTGCGAACATCGGCAGATACATCGACAGCAAAATTGAACCTACGATACCACCGACGACCACAATCATCAGAGGTTCTAGCATACTGGTAAGTCCTTTTACTGCTTCTTCCACTTCCGTTTCGTAGAAAGCGCCAACTTTCATCAGCATCTTGTCAAGTTCCCCTGTTTCCTCGCCAATTGCCATCATTTGTATGGCCAAAGACGGAAAAACAGCTTGTTCTTGCAAAGCAATACTGATCATGCCGCCGCCTTGAATTTCCTGTCTCGCATATTCGATCGCATTAGATATCGCCTGATTCCCCGCCACATCTCGCACAATTTCCAAAGAATTGAGAATCGGCACGCCCGATCGCGTCAGCGACCCAAATATCACGCAAAACCTAGCCACCGCAGATTTTTCGATCAAATCGCCAAACACCGGCAATTTCATCGCAATTCTATCAATTTGTAGGCGACCTATGGGAGTTTTGTAGTACATATCGAAGGCAATTTTTAGCGCTATAATTACCCCAATAACTGTCACCTGTTGAATCGGAGGCCAAGCGGTACAAAATGAACTAATTGCCAACATCATCACCGTAAAAGCCGGCAAATCTGCACCAATATCCTTAAAGATTTTAGCGAAAGTTGGTAGCAAGAATATGGTCATTGCGAAAAAAATCACGATCGCGATGGAAAGCACCGTCTTCGGATAAGACATAGCCGAATTAATTTCGGATTCCGTCTTGTGATTTTTTTCCATCATCACCGCCAGACGGTCTAGGGTTTCATCTAGCACCCCCCCGACTTCTCCCGCCGCCACCATACTGATAAACAGTTGGTCAAACACATCAGGAAACTTAGCCATCGCCTCTGCCAAGTTTATCCCCTCCTGCACGTCAGCATTCATGCTCCTGAGCGCTCGCTTCAGCTTAGCATTAGAACACTGCTCGTGCAGCACAGAAAGGCATCTCACGATCGCCACCCCTGCATTAAACATAGCCGCAAACTGACGAGCAAAAATAGCCATATCCTTAACAGTAAGGCTGGTAAGGTTATATTCAATTTGCTCCTGAATCTTACTGAAATCAAAGCCACCTTTCGGTTTTTGGCGGATAACGTTGGTAGCCACAGCTCACCTCTGAAAATTTATTAAAAGTTATGACTCATCAGTCATCAGTCATTAATTCAGCCTGCGAACTCCTGACTAATGACTGCTGACGGAATTAATGAGCTTTTACCGGGGCGCTACCCACAGGTGCCGGGCCGATCAAGCGTTCGAGTTCGTCAGCCTTAGAAGCCTTGGCCATTGCCGATTCCCAAGTGACTTTACCGCTCTTGTAAAGTTCAGCGAGGGCCATTTCCATCGTCCTCATACCCAATTTTGCCCCCATTTGGATTTGGGAGTAAATCATGGGAGTTTTGCCCTCCCGGATCAAGTTAGACATAGCAGGAGTATTCACCATGATTTCCATAGCACAGCAACGGCCGCCGCCAATTTTTATTACCAAATTTTGGCTGGCTATTCCCACCAAAGAGTTAGACACCTGGGCGCGAACCTGGGGTTGTTGAATGGGCGGGAACACGTCCAAAATCCGATCGATAGTTGCAGCCGCCGAATTAGTGTGCAGCGTTCCCATCACCATGTGACCCGTTTCTGCCGCCGAAATTGCCAGACCGATCGTTTCCAAGTCCCGCATTTCCCCCACGAGAATTACATCAGGATCTTCGCGCAAAGCAGCTTTCAGAGCATTAGCAAAGCTCTTAGTATCTTCGCCCTTTTGGCGCTGGTGAAACAAACTCTTGACATTGGGAAACACGTATTCGATCGGGTCTTCAACGGTTAGAATGTGTTCCGCCCGCGTCCGGTTGACCAGATCCAACAAAGCCGCCATCGTAGTAGTTTTCCCGGAACCCGTTTGTCCCGTCACCAACAGCATACCCCTGGGTCTTTCCGTCATATCCCGCAAAACCTGCGGCACGCCTAAAGCATCTGCGTTAGGAATCTTAGAAGCCAGAGCCCGCATACAAGCAGCCCAAGCACCCCGTTCCCGGTAGACATTTACCCGGAACCGAGCCAATCCCCGAACGCCGTAAGCGCAGTCGAGTTCCCACTCCATTTCCAACTGCTTGCGCTGCATATTGTTGAGCATTTGGAAAATTAGGATCTGCACTTCCTCAGCAGACAGAATGTCTCCGTATTGCGTCTGAGGAGTTAGTTTACCGCTGACTCGGAAGAATATAGGCGCGCCCGCTTGGATGTGTATGTCCGAACCCCCTTGCTCTACCAGGGACTCCAGTACGTCTTCAATCATCAGACCCATAGATACCTCTCCTCGATCGAATTGATATGATAGTTATTGACCAATCTAGCTCAGTTAAGAGTCAACAGTTAATAGTCAACAGTTAACTGCTGAATCAATCCAAAAAGCGCGGAGTCAAACAGTACGGACAATCCAGCATCTCCGGCTTCAATTCCGCCTGACAAGTCTTGCAGGTAAGTCCCTGCTTGCGTTTGGCTTTCATTTCAGCCTCCAGCCCAGAGTCTGTAAACGTCACCCGCTCGACTTCTTCAAAGGTAGTCGCGCCTTCCCGCACCAACTGCAAGCTGTAAGCAAGCAGCGTTTTCATCCCTTCTTCTACTGCTGCTTCCTTAATTTGCTCTGTGGGAGCTCCTTGAGTGATCAGAGTTTGAAGCCGCTCAGTATTTTTCAGGAACTCGTAAACCCCTACCCGTCCTTTGTAGCCTAGGCCGCCACACTTCCGACAAAGTTGCTCGTTGTCTGCGAGTTCCTTCCTTTCCTCCACGGGTATAGTGTTGGCTCTGTAAACAGTTAGATCAATTTCTTGAGAAGCCGACAGACCGTACTTGCCGAGTTCTGCTGCAGTAGGCTGGTAAGGAATGCAGCATTTGTCGCAAACGCGCCGCATCAGACGTTGAGCCAACACGCCCAACAGAGCGGCCGAAACCATGAACGGTTCTACGCCCATTTCGGCCAAACGCGCCACTGCCCCGGCCGCGTCGTTCGTGTGCAGCGTCGTCAGCACCAAGTGTCCCGTCAAAGCAGCTTCCAGAGCAGTTTTTGCCGTTTCCTTGTCCCGCGTTTCCCCCACCAGCATCACGTCAGGGTCTTGCCGCAAAAAAGCCCGCAGAATGTTGGAAAAAGTCAAGTCTTTTTCCCGAATTACTTGACATTGGGTAATTCCTGGCAAAGCATATTCGATCGGGTCTTCCGCCGTACTGATATTAACCCCCGGATCGTTCCGTTCCGCCAGAATCGAGTACAGAGTAGTTGACTTGCCCGAACCCGTCGGCCCCGTCACCAAAATCAGTCCGAACGGACGGCTAGCACTCTCTCGCACTAAAGCCAGAGTTTCTTCGTCGGAGATTAACAAACCCAAACCCAACTGAGTGCTGGAACTGTCCAAAATCCGCAGCACGATTTTTTCACCGTACCGGGAAGGCAAGCTGTTGACCCGGAAATCCACCGTGCGTCCCTCAAACACCCGGCGGATGCGCCCGTCTTGAGCTTGTCGGCGTTCGGCAATATCCAGGTTGGCAATAATCTTGAAACGAGCGGTAATCGATTGGACTACCTGCTTGGGAAACCGGAAATACTCTTGCAGCACTCCGTCTTTCCGCATCCGAATCCGCATGAACTCTTCTTGAGGTTCTACGTGGATGTCAGACACTTTTTCCGACAAAGCTTTAGCCAAAATGATATTGACGGCCTTAATTACGGGAGCAGCCTCTGCATCGTCCAAGGTGTTAGCGAGGTCTTCTTGGTCGGTGCTCTCCTCTACTAGGGAGAGCTCGCCAAAATCTCCCTCCCCTAAATCCATCTTTCTCTGCTTTTCGATTTCAGCTTTTTTAGCTTCCCTCTTAACTTGTTCGTCTTGATAAGCAGAAGTAATGTCCTGGTAGTCGTCCGGCGTAATCACTCGCCGCTGCAAAGCCAAGCCGTGAGGCTGTAAAATCCGCCGCAAATCTTCTATGGCGTTGAGGTTGTCGGGATCTACCATTGCCACTAAAACCGCCGCAGGCTCAGTTTCAGTCTTCGCTACGGGTAAAAACCGACCTTGGTGACAAATGTCGATCGAAATCTTCAACGCATCGAGCATAACTCCGAGTTGCTCGTTAGACATTTCGCTCATCTCCGGGTCAAATGCTTCAACGCCGTAGACTATCTTCCGTTCAAACATCTGCTGCTTCTTGTAAAGTCGCAGCAATTCTGGAGGCAACGGTTGCCCAGTAAGTGCTTCTAATACCTCCGTCAACCGCTTGCCGGAGTTCCGGCTATCAACTAGAGCTTGTTTTACTTGCTCGCCGTTGACGTAACCCGACTGAATCATCTTGGTGATAGCCGGAGTAAATTGACTCACAGAAACTAGGGATGTGGAGCGAAGCGGGGATGTGCTAGTCATAAAAAACACTCAATAGGTGGGAAACTCAGTCACAAAAAGTGCTGAGAGGAAAACCAACGTGGGGTTTTAACCCCCGTATTCTTTGCTTATGGATCAGCTATCATTTTCTGGCTCAATCCCTATCTCTCAAGTTTAAGCTCGCAGTCCCCTCTAAGCTGCGTCCACAAATTGACGAGATGTTGGAGGGATTTGCGGGTGCTTGCAATCAAATCTTGTTCGTTGAGTGCTAAGTTGCTTATTTACCTGATTAACTTGCGGGATACTCTCGTTATAGCGTCAGGGCACATCACTTGGGGGTTCCCCGTACCGGGAGAGAAAAGCGGGGCGGGGTGTGTCCCCCTCCCAGACTAATTCTATTTTCCCAAATTGTTTGCTCAAATTACAGCGCCCGTGGTGGCGCGGTTAGCTTTACTAAATTAAATATGAGCTATGTTCTGTGATGATAGCTTTTACGAAAGCCTCGATCGCCCTTTTGAAATATATTTTGATTAATTATCTGCGATCGGTCACTGCCCGATCGTCGGCTGCATGAGCCCCCTGGGCCAATTTTGAGCAACTCTAGTTTTGGGTCAGTAAATATTACTTTGATTATACCCTGGTTTCCGAACCTTTGTGATCTAAGTTTTACGGTTCAGAAATGTTGGAAAGATGCCCATTAGATATCCATATTATCTACAGATGAGTAGCGTCGCCATACCCGCTAATATCTATCATTTGAATGGCAAAAATTCCAGACTTCAAGAAACTTCGGCGTTATTGACTCTGAAAAACCACGCCCCCAATTCGCATCAAGATTAAAAACCTAGTGTCTGAGTTACACAAGCACACAGCTAACTATTTAGTTCCTCAATACAAATTTCTTTTTCTCCCCACTTGGCAAACTCAGCAAATGGTAAAAAATGGCAGCGTCAGCTTGCGACTAAAACAGCCTGATCGATGATAACTTTAAGTTTCTATCCTTTTAAGTAAACCTTGAAACATCAAGCCTCCTAATTGGGAAATATTGTAGTAGACTTAACCGCAAAATATACTTATAAAAATTGTTGTAAATGCGATCGCTTTAATTAAAAATGAGGAACCAACAAACCTTGGGTTTGCCCCATTAATGCCATAAATTATACCTCAATATTTAAACGGGGCTTTGAATATTTTATGGAAAGCTTTGAGCAATGTCTCCCGATCGGGCGAGACTTCCTCTTTTCACATTGTGCCATACACAGTAAATTCGAGTCGTATAGATTTACCGGGTTAACTGTATCTGCTAGAATTGATAGGGTTCTGTCGCGCAGCTTTTATGATTGACGAGGAAAAACAGCAAGATCAAGATCCTAACTCAACTGGGGAAACCACCCCAGAGGGTTCGCCAATGGCAAGCGAAAATCCGGCGGCATCAGGAAACTCGAACGAATCGGCGGATTGGGAACTCGAACTTGCTCGAGCTTATCAAAGTGCTCAGGGCGATCGCACCCCAGCAAACGCATCGGGGCCTACCGTCACCGGCAGTTCAACCAACAGTCCGACTGCAGACGCGGCGGAGCCTTGGAAGAAGGAACTGGCCCAGGCCAACGATGAAAAAGAGGCTTTAAAAACTCAGTTGCAAGCCACATCCGCTCAACTAGAAGAACTGAAAAATCAAAATCTCCGCCTAGCAGCAGATTTTGAGAACTTCCGCAGGCGTACCCAAAAGGAAAAAGAAGAGCTAGATTTACAGGCAAGGTGTCTCACGATTAAACCCCTGTTGCCGGTAATTGACAATTTCGAGCGCGCTCGATCGCACATCAAGCCGCAAACCGATGGCGAAATGAACATTCACAAAAGCTACCAAAGCGTTTACAAGCAAATGGTAGACGGCCTCAAGCAAATCGGGGTTTCTCCGATGCGGCCCGAAGGCGAACAGTTTGACCCCAACCTCCACGAAGCTCTGCTGAGCGAGCCAACTGACGAACACGAGGAAGGAACAATTATCCAAGAACTAGAACGCGGCTACATTCTGGGCGATCGCGTCTTGCGGCACGCCAAAGTGAAAGTTGCAGCGGCTGGGCTATCTGTGGTAGCCTCAGATGAAAATCCCGATAGTTCGGAAGGTTAAGCGGGATACAAGCTACTGCATTCCTTAAAGTCACTTACCCCCGAATAGAATTCGGGGGTTCCCAGGTGGCAGACTCACCAACTTATTAATTAAAGATGACTAAAAGCACGTCAGCGCTTTATCCAAAAATTCTGAAAAATGTTTTTACCGGTCTTTGATATTGCTTTAGGACATCAAGTTTATTTCCTACAAATCTAGTCTGGTAATGCTTGTTTAAACAAGCTGAGTCGTTTTTCTTCCCCCAACCTGTAGTTGGAGGTTTCCAAACATCCCACAAAGTTTTATGAGGCGCTATGGGAAAAATTATTGGAATTGACTTAGGCACAACTAACAGTTGCGTAGCTGTGTTAGAGGGCGGTAAACCCGTCGTGATCGCCAATTCCGAGGGCGGTCGCACAACTCCGAGTATAGTAGGATTCGGCAAGGCGGGCGATCGCTTAGTAGGTCAACTAGCCAAGCGGCAAGCTGTAACTAATGCTGTAAATACTGTATACAGTATCAAACGATTTATCGGACGGCGGTGGGACGACACGGAAGAAGAACGAGCGCGGACTCCCTATACCTGCATAAAAGGCAAAGACGATACCGTTAACGTCCAAATTCGGAATAAGGTTCACACTCCCCAAGAAATCTCGGCAATGGTACTCCAAAAGCTCAAGCAAGATGCTGAAGCTTATTTGGGACAAACTGTTACCCAAGCCGTGATTACAGTGCCAGCTTACTTCACAGACGCCCAACGGCAAGCTACTAAAGACGCCGGTACGATCGCCGGCCTAGAAGTCCTGCGGATCGTCAACGAACCGACAGCGGCAGCCCTTTCCTACGGGCTGGACAAGCAAAATATAGAACAGAAAATCTTGGTCTTTGACCTCGGCGGCGGTACTTTCGACGTTTCGATCCTGCAACTGGGAGACGGAATTTTTGAAGTCAACGCTACCTCCGGTAACAACCATCTCGGAGGAGATGACTTTGACGACTGCATTGTACAGTGGCTGGTAGAAGCTTTCCGCACTCAAGAAGGCAGTGACCTTTCACAAGACAAAATGGCCTTGCAGCGCCTCCGAGAAGCTGCTGAAAAAGCAAAAATCGAACTCTCCAACCGGGAATCCACCTCAATCAATTTGCCCTTCATCTCTTCTGACGAGAAAGGGCCGAAGCATTTGGAAATGGAACTCTCCAAAGCTCAGTTTGAAAAACTGGTGGCTCATTTGGTGCAAGCGACGATCGATCCGGTGACTCAAGCCCTCAAAGACGCAAGTTTGACCCCCAAAGACATAGACAGAATTATTTTAGTGGGAGGCTCAACCCGGATTCCGGCAGTTCAACAGGCAATTAGCAAGTATTTTGGGGGCGTTTCTCCCGATAAATCCGTCAATCCCGACGAAGCTGTAGCGGTAGGCGCGGCAATTCAAGCCGGAGTGTTGGGTGGTGAAGTCAAAGACTTGCTGCTGCTCGATGTGACTCCACTTTCCCTGGGACTCGAAACCTTGGGCGGGGTGTTTACCAAAGTAATCGAGCGCAATACAACTATTCCCACGAGCCGATCGCAAATGTACAGCACGGCGACAGACGGGCAAACCTCGGTAGAAATTCACGTCCTCCAAGGCGAGCGGGCATTGGTTAAAGACAATAAAAGTCTCGGCAAGTTCCTGCTCAAAGGCATTCCCCCAGCCCCCCGTGGCGTACCTCAAATCGAAGTTACCTTTGAAATCGATGCCAACGGGATTCTCAAAGTCGCTGCTGAAGACAAGGGAACCGGAAAAGAACAAAGCATCCAAATTTCCAATACAGGGGGATTGAGCGAAACCGAAGTCGAGCGGATGCGACAAGAAGCCGAACTTTACGCCGACGAGGACATCAAGCGCGCTCTACTCGTCGAACTCAAAAATCAAGCTGACTCCCTCGTCTATAATTGTGGTGTAACTTTAAAAACCAACGCGCAACTGCTGAGTGACGAGCTTAAGGCCGAAGCGGAAACAGCCGCAGCAGCCTTGCGGGCAGCGATGAGTAACCCCGACATCACAATCGAGGAACTCACCCCCGCAATCGAATCTTTCAAGCAACTGCTATACTCGCTGGGGACAGCAGTCTACGACCAAGCCCGCAGCGGGGTAGCCCCGTCAGGAGCTGTTGTTGAAAGCGAGATGATGTCAGAAGTAGAATCATCAGAACCAGAAGAGGTTAAAGCTGACGACGACAGCATTTTGCTGAAAGAAGAGTTGCTGGTGGCGCCGGAACCAAAGCCGGAACCAAAGCCGGAACCAAAGCCAGAACCAAAGCCGGAACCAAAGCCGGAACCAAAGCTGGAATCAAAGCCGGAATCAAAGCCGGAGCGACAGTCAAAACGACAGTCAAATCCACAGCCAAGTCCACAGCCAAGTCCACAGCCAAGTCCACAGTCAAATCCACAGTCAAAACAAAAACAGAAGGTTCCCGAACCAGAAGTTGATGATATGAATCCTTTCCTTTAAAACAGAAAAGCTAAAAATTAAAAGTTAAAAATTAACAATGAGAATTTTTGATTTTTAATCTGTAATTTCAGGAAAGGTAGCCCGTTTCTTTTTCGTACACTTTTTGTTATTTACCTCCAGGCAAGCAGCTCTATGGCCGGTGATTACTATGAAATATTAGGCGTTTCTCGCAGCGCAGACAAAGAAGAAATTAAGCGTGCTTACCGCCGCCTAGCTCGCAAGTACCATCCAGATGTCAACAAAGAATCCGGTGCCGAGGAGCGGTTTAAAGAAATTAACCGCGCCTACGAGGTACTCTCAGAACCAGAAACCCGCGCCCGTTTCGACCGTTTCGGCGAAGCAGGCGTCAGCGGTGCAGGCGCGCCTGGGTTCCAAGACTTTGGTGACAGCTTTGCCGATATTTTTGAAAGCTTCTTTCAGGGCTTTCAGGGAGGCGTCGGTGGGCCACAACAGCAAGGTCGTAGGCGCAGCGGGCCGGTGCGCGGAGACGATTTGCGCCTCGATTTGCGGCTGGATTTTCGAGAAGCAGTGTTTGGTGGGGAAAAAGAACTCCGCATCAAGCATCTAGAAACCTGCGAAACTTGCACCGGGACTGGCGCGAAACCGGGAACCAGACCACAAACCTGCTCGACTTGTACCGGCAGTGGTCAAGTCCGACGCGCTACCCGCACTCCTTTCGGCAGCTTTACTCAAGTTTCAGTTTGCCCCACTTGCAGCGGCACCGGGCAAGTGATTGAGGATAAGTGCGAAACTTGCGGCGGCCGGGGCCAGAAAGAAGTGATGAAAAAGCTGAAAATCACAATTCCGGCTGGGGTTGACAACGGTACTCGCTTGCGGGTTTCCAATGAAGGGGATGCCGGCAAACTGGGCGGGCCGCCCGGGGATCTTTACGTGTTCTTGGCGGTGAATGAAGACCCGCTATTTAAGCGCGACGGCACTAACGTTAGCTCGGAAGTTAAAATTAGTTATTTGCAAGCAATTTTAGGGTGCCGGTTGGAAGTGGAAACCGTAGACGGGCCGACGGAATTGTTGATTCCTAGCGGAACTCAGGCCAATACTGTTTTGACTTTGGAGAAAAAAGGGGTGCCTCGGTTGGGAAATCCAGTCAGTCGCGGCGATCATTTGATTACGGTGTCTATTGACATTCCGACTAAGGTGACGGCTGAGGAACGGGAATTGCTGATGCAGCTTGCTAAGCTGAAGGGCGATCGTACTGGTAAAGGCGGTTTGGAAGGATTTTTGGGCAATTTGTTTCAGAAATAAGCAAAATTTGACACCCATGGGTGTCAAATTTTCCTCTTTGAGGATTCCCCGGCAATTTGTTTTAGTATCTGTCAAAAAATTGTTTGCAATTGCTCACAAAAATCTCAGGTGGGACGGTTTCTAGGCATTCGGTTTCAGCAGCGCTCAAAAAAGTGAGCGCAATTGCGCTCATTTTTTTGAGAAAGAATAATAGTCTGTGTCCAATTGGACACAAAATTTTAGATTTTCCAGTTTCCAGGCAACTTGTTTAAAAAACTAAGGCTTTCAGGATTTGAGATTGCCAAAAACATTATGAATTCAACATCGAAAATTGAAAGTCCCAAATCCCCAGATGCCAAAATCGATCTGCGTGGTACTCCGTGTCCTCTGAATTTTGTCCGCACTAAACTGCGCTTGGAGCAAATGGCACCGGGAGCAGTTTTGGAGGTGTGGCTGGATGCTGGGGAGCCGATCGAACAAGTGCCCGATAGTCTGAAAATGGAAGGGTACCAGATTCTGGAAACGCAATTTGTCGCGGATGGGCCGGAGTCGGGCTATTTTTCCATGAAAGTGCAGCGCCCCGAACACCAGGAAGCAGGATGAGCCTGAATTCACCCTCGATCGTCGGTACTGTAATTGCTGTTCAGGCTAACTTCTACCAAGTGAGGTTAGATCCCGAAGTCTCCATTGACGGGAAAAAGGCTCCCCTCGCTGATTCTCCGATTCTCCTGTGCACGCGTCGCACTCGACTAAAAAAAATTGGCCAACAGGTGATGGTGGGCGATCGCGTGGTGGTAGACGAACCGGACTGGACTGACCGCCGGGGTGCAATTTCTGAAGTCTTCCCCCGCCAAACAGAACTCAACCGCCCGCCTGTAGCTAATGCCGATCGCATTCTCCTGGTTTTTGCCCTCGCCGAACCAGACTTAGATCCCGCATCATTAACTCGGTTTTTAGTCAAGGCAGAATCTACAGGTTTAGAGGTGAGTTTGTGCCTGAACAAATGCGATTTGGTCACGCCCGATGAGTTGGAACAGTGGCGCGATCGGCTTTCAGGCTGGGGCTACGAACCAATGTTTATTAGCGTCCGCAGCGGTTTAGGAGTTCATGAAGCCCCCGCTAATGACAAAAATCAAGTTTCTGCATCGGAACCAGCTTTCCATGACTTAGTGGAGAAAATAGAACCATCTATGCTGAGTTCTGAGGATAACCCCCAATTGCCAAATTCGGTCAATCCGTTAAATCCGTTAAAGCCCGTACATAGCCCGTTGCCGAACTTCCTTCTGAGCCATTTGCAAGGAAAAATAACGGTAATTTGTGGCCCTTCTGGGGTTGGCAAGTCCAGCTTAATCAACCAACTGATCCCGGCCCTGAATCTGCGAGTGAACGCTGTTTCCGGCAAACTCGGCCGCGGGCGCCACACGACACGCCACGTAGAACTATTTGAACTTCCCGGCGGCGGACTTTTGGCCGATACTCCGGGCTTTAATCAACCGGCTCTCGAATGCGATCCGTCCGAGTTAGCGGAATATTTCCCAGAAGCGCGCCAGAGGCTGGCTTTGGGTAGCTGCCAGTTTAGCGACTGTTCGCACCGAGACGAGCCTAACTGTGTCGTGCGGGGGGGTTGGGAGCGCTATGAGTATTACTTGCAGTTTCTCGAAGAGGCGATCGTCCGCCAGCAACAAGAGCAAAACTCTAGTAGCGCCGAATCGAGTTTGAAACAGCAAACCAAGTCTGATGGTACGCAACATTACGAACCGAAGCTGCAAACTAAAAAATATCGCCGCTCTTCCCGCCGCCTTCAACACCAGTCACTCCAAGATATGTGTCAAGACTTAGAGGAATTGTGAGGAAGTCGCCGCCCATCGCCCGTAGGCACTAGAAAACCGTACCAAGACTTACCCAGAAACCGGGTTTCCTCAACGAAAATACTTAGTTGCACCCCAAGGCTGCCTTCGCAAAACCGACTTTCTTTACTCGCAAGTGCGTAAGTCCTGAGTACATTAATAGCTAAAATTAAATGGCCTTAGATTTGTTAAAAAAAGTAGAACAGAAGCAAAAGTTAGCGGGTACTGCAGGAGCAAAAATATTGTGAATATTCAAGAACTGTTTCAAAAAGGCGGCCCCGCCATGTGGCCCCTGTTGGTGTTATCGATTTTATCTTTGAGTACAATTATCGAGCGCTTGTGGTTTTGGGCAAGCCTCCTGAGCAAAGAAAAGCAGATAGTTAACCGCATTCTGGAAGCCGCTCGCAGCGATTGGGGGGTGGCTAACGAGATGGCCAGACAAGCTAACAGACAGCCGATCGGGCGATTTCTTTCTGCACCCCTGCGGCTCTACAATCCCGAACCAGATTTATTTCGACTCGCACTCGAAGCTGCAGCCGATGAAGAGTTGGCTTCGATGCGTCGCGGTGACAAAATCTTAGAAGCTACGATCGCTCTGGCGCCTTTGCTGGGCTTGCTGGGAACAGTTCTGGGCTTGATTAACTCGCTCAGTTCCATCCGTCTGGGCGACATCGGCACGGCGGCCACGAGTGGCGTGACATCGGGCATTGGCGAATCGCTGATTACGACTGCTACTGGGATGGTAGTAGCAATTTTTACCTTGGTGTTTTATCGGATATTTCAAGCTTTTTTGTTCAACCAGGCAAAAATATTTCGCAAAGCTGGAAATGAACTGGAATTGCTTTACAGGCAATACTGGCCGGCTGCTAATGCTAAAGGTCGAGCACCCGGTGCAGAATACAGCAATTCTTCTTTTGGTGCAGATGGTTTGAACAGGCGTTCTCTCAATTCTCAAGAACCGGGAGAACGGAATCGGGAGCCGAAATTGAAAGGTTCCGATCCGGCTGAAGATTCTCCTTCTAATAATTAAAACTCCTGAGAACTAATGAAGATTAATCTAGATACTCCTGCTGAAGAGGCTCGGATTGAACTGGTGCCTTTAATTGACGTGATATTTTGCATTCTGACGTTTTTTCTCCTGGCGGCTTTGCAACTGACTCGCCAGCAAGCCATTAATGTCGATTTGCCTAAAGCGAAGACTGGACAAACGCAGATGCGAGAGATGCTGATTGTCAGCATTGACGATTTCGGGCAAACTTATATCGACCAATTGCCTGTTAATTACCAACAGCTAGATCGAGTTTTAAAGAGTTTCCAAAGCCAAAATCCTACGGGGTTGATGGTGCTGTACGCTCCTCAAAATGCTAGATATGCCAAGGTTGTCGAGGTTTTAGACAAATTGAGAGAGGTAGGGGGCGATCGAGTTGCCCTGGCAACTCTTCCTAGTTCGGCTTCCTCCCCATTGCCCAATCCCTCGCTTCCCAATTCTGGCATTCCTGGATCACCTGCGATCGGCAATTCAGGTCAACCTCTGCCGTCTCCTGTGCCTCCGGGGCAGCAACAGTTCAACCCCAATCAGTTTCAATCCCCTCTCCCCGCTCCCGGGCAGCAGCAGTTCAATCCGAATCAGTTTCAATCCCCTCTCCCGGCTCCTGGGCAGCCTAGCAACTCTGGGGCAAATCAGGGCATTCCTCCTGTTTCGCCTGCACCCGCTGCTCCCAATTTCAGTCCTGGAGTCGCCACTCCACCGCAAGATGGCGGGCCCTCCAATTAGTTAGGAAGAAGGTTCGGCAACGGATTGTGTAAGGGATGTAACGGATGTCAGTCCGATGTCCGTCGGAAGAAGGGAGAAGGAAGAAGGGAGAACAGAGCTAGTCCCTAGGTAGCGAATAAATAGACAAAATGATACACTTATAGACAAATATGCGGTGTACCATTTTGTTTAAGCTCGCGCGTTTTCGCAAAAAAGCTGGGATTGTCAGTAAAAACACTCCAACGTTGGGACGTTTCAGGGAAGTTGCCAGCCAAGCGCACCCTGTCAGGTCATCGGTTCTACACCGAAGATGATCTCTTGATAGCCAACGGATTGAAGCCCATAGAAGCCAACCGAAAAACGGTCGTCTACTGTCGAGTTTCGTCCAGTGGACAGAAACCGGAACTCAAAAATCAGATGCTGGCAATGGAAGCTTTCTGCCCTTGTCGAGGATTAACAGTCGATGATTGGGTGTCAGAAATTGGGGGCGGACTAAATTTTAAAAGGAAAAAGTTTCTAGCAATCATGCTGTCAATGCTCAAAGGTGAAATATCAATAATTGTAATTGCACACAAAGACAGAATGTGTCGCTTTGCTTTTGAATTCATCCAAGAGCTTGCCACGTCGGTTGGATGCGAAATTGTAGTCGCCAATCAATTATCGTTGTCCCCCCAGCATGAATTAGTAGAAGATTTGATGGCGATAATCCACTGCTTCTCTTGCCGTCTATACGGTCTACGAAATTACTCCAAAGAGCTCAAAGAAAACCTAAAAAATGCTATTGACAAGCCCGTACAAGAACTGGCAAAATTGAGCAATCAAGAAATACAGTGTTGAGGTCGAACAATGCTTCTGTCCATCAAAACAAAGCTAAAGCTAAGCAAAAGTCAAGCCACAATAATGAGCAAGCACGCTGGAATAGCAAGGTTTACTTATAATTGGGGCTTGGCTACTTGGAGTAATCTTTATCAAGATGGACTGAAGCCAAATAAATACCTCCTCAAGAAATTCTTTAACAACCATGTAAAACCTGAGTTTACGTGGATTAAAGAGGCAGGTATTTGCCAAAAAATTACCCAGTATGCGTTTGATAACCTTGGGGATTCTTTCTCTAGATTCTTCTCAAAAAAAGGTGGCTATCCCAAATTCAAGAAGAAGGGGCATCACGATTCTTTCACTATTGATGCGAGTGGTAAGCCTATCCCTGTGGGCGGTACATCTATAAAGTTGCCGACAATCGGCTGGGTAAAAACTCACGAGGGATTGCCTCATACAACTTGCAAGTCAATTACCATTTCGCGCACTGCCGATAGTTGGTTTATCGCATTTGCCTACGAACAACATCATGAACCTACAATCAAAAGTCATGATGTTGTAGGAGTTGATTTGGGAGTCAAAGAGTTAGCTACACTTTCAACTGGCGTAGTATTTCCGAACCCAAAGCACTACAAAGCACATCTCGCAAAACTCAAGAGGTTGTCAAGGGTTCTTGCCAGAAAAGTCAAGGGTTCCGAGAATAGATACAAAGCCAAAATTCAATTAGCAAAGCATCACGCTAAGGTAGCAAATCTTAGAAAAAATACTCGGCATCAAATCACTACTTACTTATGCAAAAACCACGCAAAAATAGTAGTAGAAAATTTGAACGTTTCCGGGATGTTGGCAAATTATAAACTAGCTCAAGTAATAGCTGATTGTGGATTCCATGAATTCAAACGCCAGTTAGAGTACAAGGCTAAAAAGTTTGGCTGTGAAATAATCGTTGCCGACCGATGGTTCCCGTCGAGCAAGACCTGTTCAAACTGTGGACACATCCAAGATATGCCACTCAAAGAAAGGACTTATAACTGTGGAAGTTGTGGTCATTCGATGGACAGAGATTTAAACGCAGCAATTATGTTATCGCGGTTGGCTAAACCGTGAAAGCTTACTGAGGGATAACCGCTCCCATGCTCCCGATGAAGTAAGAAGCAAATGTCTAGACTTGTCTAGTATTTGTGTAGCAGAAATAGAAATTTTCCCAATCTCCTCATCTCCCGCTCTCCCGCTCTTCCGCTCCTCATCTCCTCATCTTTCAATCTCCTCATCTCCCGCTCTCCTCATCTCCCGCTCTCCTCATCTCCCGCTATCCCCCTCGCGGAGAGAATCTCCGCCGGATTTGGTATAAAGGGCTTCAATTCTTTTGGTTCGTACTGAGCCTTTTTTCTCTTGACAAGTAGATACACTTGTATATGCCTGGGGAAGGAACTTTTGCAGACATCTCGGCATCTCTATCCCTAAGTAAGTTATTTCTTAGGACATATGGTAATTTTGTCAAATCATTGTTACCTTTTGTAATATAGACTAAAGCCAGATGGGAAATCGGGCATCCCGAAACCAATGGTCGATCGCTGAAACAACTTACAAATCTGGTTAATCCAGGTGTTCAGTTTTAAGTCACCTTTACTTACAGAGGAGTCAAAGTCATGAGCCAACCAGCAGAATTGTCTTTGGAACAGCAATTTAGCCTGTGTTCCTTCAAAACACAGGTAAGTGACATGAGCCGCGAACAAGCTCAGGAGTTTTTGGTCAAGCTTTACGAGCAAATGATGCTACGAGAAACCATGTACCGGCATTTTCTGAAACACCACTGGGGTTTAGAACCTAACCCAGGCGTTGAATAACCAAGAGTCGCAGTCGGCGACCTCCGTCTCTTACTCTGTTCCCTCAAGCGGAAAGGAGTTGGGGGTGATGGGGCGTCACTCGAAGGCAGAAGCTAGAAGACCTGTATCGAGACTTGAGGAAAATTGGAAAGTTTCTTTGTGGATTTCACTCGAATTGGGGAGTCGAACTCAGCATTTTGTCGATCGACACCACTGGAGAGTGCAAAGATAATTTATCGCGTCTCAACTCGAAAATTGGACAACTATTAATAAAAAGTGTTAATTTTTTAACCACTTAAAAGTTTTAACAAATTCAATATATTTGTGTTTATTTGCAGCGGATGAGGTTTGACAACAATGGCGCTAGTCGGACATCTGAGCGCGACCTCCGACTAGCAAAACCTTCAGTTTTCACATCACAATCCCTAGAACTGGCAACTGTGGACTCTAGAAAGAGTTATTCCGGCTGACGTTCCAGAGTCGCCTCCATTGTACTGGTCAAGTAATGACCTGACATAATGCCGCTAGATTGGTAGTAGCGGTTCTCATCAACCCGGTGAAGGGTATCAAAACCCGTCCGCCGCTGGCGTTCGTCTCCCAATACCCAATAACGCTGGACGATCGACTGGGGAGCAATCCAACCTTCGCCCTCGACGCGGGCGAGTTCGCTGTGTTGGAGTACAAAAGTATACTGCCGTTCATCACTGTTGAGGTGTCCTCGGTACTGCAAAATAATCTCTTCGCGATCGCCTCCAGGAAATACGAGCTTTGTCACCATACTGAACCAATCTGTTCGGTTCCAGCTCACTAAAGTTTTGCCTTTAACCGTAATTGGCACGCCATTGCGCTCAATCCAGCTTCCTTCGAGCGTCCATTGGCCAGATTCCATTAAAAACGTGTGAGCCACAGTGCTGTTCCTATGCTTTTCCTGCTGGCTACAATGCTGGTGCAACAACGCACAGCCGTTGTCCCTCAGACTCTATGCTATCACGCCCAACTGTGCCAACAAGAGTTAATTTCTCCTAAAAGTACCGATGTCCGGGCACCAGTAACTTGAGGCAGATTGCCGGGAATGCCCCGAACCCGCCATGCGGCTAAAACCGCGAACGCGATCGCCTCTTTAAAATCTACATTCAAGCCTGCCTCAGAAGTAGTCAACACTTGCACTGGATGCAATTGAGATTGCAATCGGCGTTTTAAGTAGAGGTTGTGGCTGCCGCCCCCGCATAGTAAAACTCGATCGGGCATAGCCGGTAAAAAAGTTTGGTAACTGTGAACGATCGAGGCAACAGTCAGTTCTGTCAGAGTAGCCAGCACGTCAGCAGGACTGAGGTTGTAACCTTCGGCCTCGACCAAACACCTGTCAAAATAGTCTACACCAAATAGCTCTCGCCCCGTTGATTTCGGAGGTGCTTGGCGGAAGAACTCTGATGCGAGCCAATCCTCGACTAAAGCTTGACAGGGAGTGCCCGATGCCGCCCAAGCTCCACCTTCGTCGATCGTCTTAGTGCCACCTGAGAAGTGCTGTACTGCCAAATCTAACAGGGAATTCGCCGGGCCTGTATCCCAGCCCGATATGCCATCCCCAAGACTGAAAATCTCAGACTCGTCATTCTTTCCCCCTTTTCCCCTGGCCGGAAGATAGGTAACATTGCCAATTCCCCCTAGATTTTGGATGCAGAGGCTGATGTTGGGTTCCGCCAGCAGGCAGGCATCAACTATTGACACTAAGGGTGCTCCTTGACCCCCGGCCGCAATGTCTGCCGATCGAAAGTTACTCACCGTAGTAATTCCTGTCAATTCCGCAATTAGCGCGCCCCGCCCGATTTGCAAGCTGTAGCCCATTAACGCACCGGCGCTGTCTTTCTGGGCTTTCCCAGCAGGTCGGTGGTAGACGGTTTGACCGTGAGAGCCGATTAATTCGGCTTTATCATATTCTGCTTGAATTGTCAATGCCGCCGTCGCAAATTCTTGGGCGATGGCATCATCTAATTGGGCTAGTTCAGCCATTGACAAAGCTGAGCCACTGCAAACCGAGAGAATTTGCGATCGCAAATTAGCAGGATAAGGGAAAGTGTGGCCGGCCACCAATTGCACTTTCAAGTCTGTTTGGGAACCGACCACATCCACCAAAGCAGCATCAATGCCATCCACCGACGTGCCGCTGATCAAACCGATAACGCGGGTCATTCTATTTTAGATTTTAGATTTTAGATTTTAGATTGTTCAATTTTTCGATTTTTCGATTTTAGATGGTCGGGTGCGATCGGGCGATGAATATTATTTGAGGTCGATCGTCACGATCACCACAGTAATATTATCGCGTCCACCTTTATCCTTCGCTGCTTGAATTAAAGCATTTGCAGCGCCCTCGCAGGCGCGAATCGACTTCAGAGGCGAAGCTATCAAAGGATCGGAAAGTTCTTCAGTCAAGCCATCGCTGCAGAGCAGCAAGCGATCCCCAGGCTGCACGTCCACCGGCAAAATATCTATCTCCCGCAAATCATCGCGGCCCAAACACTGCGACAAAACGTGACGCCAAGGATGACTGCGAGCTTGGTCAGGAGTTAGGGCCTTTCTTTTCACAGCCTGAGCCACCCAAGTCTGGTCTTCAGTAATCTGTTCCAAGCGAGAGCCGTGCAGTCGGTACAAGCGAGAGTCCCCGATATTAGCGCACCAGGGTCGGCCCTCATCCCTAAACATGAGAACCACAGCCGTAGTTCCCATATCAGCACGCTCTGGGTGGTCGAGCTGATCCGTCAAAATTGCTTGATTGGCAATTAAAAAAGCCTTTTCCAACAACACCGGAGAATCCTCTGGCCCTTCCCAATGTTCGAGCAAATAAGATTGAATCGCCTGAGTCGCAATCCGGCTGGCTTCTTGACCTCCGGCGTGTCCTCCCATTCCATCGGCCACTATGAAAAATCGCCCGTCAGAGTCTATGTAGTACGAATCCTGATTTACGGAACGAACTAGCCCTGTGTCTGTCTTACCTGCGAAAGAGCGTTTCATAGATTGGGTGATTGGACTCATCGAACTTGAAAGCTTAATTTAATGGGGTGCGATTTTTTATTCCAAAACTTAAATCCCGAACGGGCTTGAAATTCTGCAGCCCGCGATCGCGAGTTTTGGAAAAATTGCACTTCCTTGACCTCATATTGTAGATCGTTTGACTTCCACCCCGACCGTCGCGGACGGGGATTCCCAAACCTCACGATTTGAATTTCTGCTTCTTCGCAACTGCCTCCACCCTAAAAGAGATTTGGTCTTATGTTCGCTCCACAGACTAACCCCGCAAGCCAGGCGGTTTTTACGTGTCGAATACCAAACGGAATTCTTCTTCGTTTTGATTCTAGGGATGTTTACCATTGCCCTATCCTCTTGAACCGGTCTACCGATTTTGCTTCGCCGCCAGCACCTCGGGCTGAACTTCGCTCGTATAGGCTGTTTGATCCATCGTCTCGGGTGGGTCGTTGACCAATTATATTGTAATATAAAGCCGTCCTAAAACGACGAGGTTTCTACCCAATTTTCTGATGATGGTAATCCCATCTTAAAATTTCGGTAAATCCAGTAAATTCAGCAGCACCTGCAAAAAAAAACTGGATTTCTACCCAAAATTAGAAGTTTGGCTGGCGAGAAATCTAGGCAGCAACCGGGTTTTTAGCCTCAAAGGGCCTAAATGTTGTAAATTTCAGCAATCTCTGGTCAGCCAGCCAAAACTTAACATTCCATGTCAAATTTTGGCTGGCGAGAAATCTCAAACCTGAAATTTCAAATCGCAAATTGCACAATTATGACATTCTGTCTAAACGATCGATCCGCTTGAACAAACGCATAAGAGCAAACCCTGCACCCGCAGCCAGCACGGCAACAGCGACAGCCGGCCAGACCTGATTGCTGACAAACAAAATTGTCGCCGACAAAGTAAAAGCACTCATCAGCAAAGCATAATTCGTACCCATTTGAGCGCTGCTCATCCGGCGGAGCAAGCGCTCTGTTTCCGCAGAACGGACGCGAATCCGCAAATCTCCCTGTTCGAGTTTGTCAATAGTCTCCTCAATCCGGCGGGGCAAACCCAAAGCACTCGAACTCACCTGAGCCGCCTGACGGCCGATTTCGTTAAAAATGCTGCTACTTGTATCATGGCCATTTCCATTAGTCATAAGCTGCATGGCAAAAGGTTGTGCCACCTCCATAAAGTTGAACTCGGGATCTAAACCTCGGCCCACCCCTTCGATGGTGGAAAAAGCTCGCATTACAAAAGTAAAAGTAGCTGGGAAGCGAAAAGGTTGATTGTAGGCAATATCGTAAAGGTCGTCGGTAATCGCGCTCACAGACTGATTTTCAAAAGGCTTGTCCATGAAGTTATCCAGCATATACTGGATGCTGCGGCGCACCGGACTCATATCACCCGTAGGCACCAAAGCTCCCAAATTGATCAGAGAATCCATAATCCGCTGTCCATCCTTGGAAGCAATGCCGTAGAGCG
The DNA here is from genome assembly GCF_036705285.1 of Microcoleus sp. B4-C1. Lineage (NCBI taxonomy): Bacteria > Bacillati > Cyanobacteriota > Cyanophyceae > Oscillatoriales > Microcoleaceae > Microcoleus > Microcoleus sp. B4-C1. The sequence goes on from NZ_JAUBUC010000018.1 coordinate 42,866, forward strand.
TCTCCATCAGTCCTTCGCGGACGTTCGACTGGATTTGCCCCATCATGCCAAAATCGTAGAAAATCAGACAACCGTCAGCACTAACTGCGATGTTGCCGGGGTGTGGGTCAGCGTGGAAAAAGCCGTCGTTGAGCAACTGGCGCAAATAAGCTTTTGCGCCCAACTGAGCGATTAATTTACGATCGATACCGGCCGCTTCCAAAGCTTCGTAGTGGCTGATTTTAATCCCCGGCAGGTATTCCAAAGTCAGGACTCGCGGAGCCGCGTACCGCCAATAAACCCTCGGCACCCGCACCCAGTCACAGTTGCTAAAATTGCGCCGAAAAGTATCAGCATTGCGGCCTTCATGGAGATAGTCAATTTCCAGCCACAGAATGCGACAGCATTCCTCATAAATCCCCATCCAATCTCGACCGCGGCCCCACTTAGGATGGTTTTGAAAGTAGCGGGCAATTCCCTTAAGAATTTGCAAATCGATCTCGAACAGTTTCCGCAGTCCAGGTCGCTGCACCTTGACAACCACTTCCGGGCCCGAATGCAGTTGAGCTTTGTGTACCTGACCCAGACTGGCAGCAGCCAGGGGCACCGGGTCAAAGCTGCGGTAGAGTTCTTGAACAGTCTTGCCCAAGTCTTGCTCGACAATTACCTCTAACTGCTCGTAGCTGAAAGCAGGCACTTTATCTTGCAGCTTAGAAAGTTCCTCGACAAACTCTGCGGGGAACAAGTCGGCGCGGGTGGAAAATAATTGGCCGACTTTAATGAAAGTTGGCCCCAAATCCAAGAGTGTTTCTCGAACCCAGATAGCTTGAAAGCGCCGTCTGGCAACTTTCTTTTCTTCAGTCACGCCTCCCCAGTAGCTCCAATTTTTGCTGTCGAGCCACAGCGAAGCCAGCCAGAGCAAGACAAAGGCCCAAATGTCGAAGAAGCGCCGCTTCCGGGAGTATTTTTCGCGATTCCAGCGATAAGCTTTACTTTTGTAGGATTTACTAGGAGTTTTTTGCTCATCGGCTTCGCCAGTGTGCTTGGGGGAGCGCTGGCGATTAACAGAGTCATCAAGGAGAGCAGACACTTGGGTTCCCAAATTGCTTATTTTATGTTGTTGCTTTGATTGAAAGTAGGAGCGCAGGAGCGCAAAGCAGTGCGCTCACGTTGTAAATAATAGTTGTGGTCGAGTCGATCGCTAGGGCAAACTGCTGCGGTAACGCTGCAATTCCGATCGCACCAGAGCCACTTCGGCGCGCAGCTCATCAATAGTCGCTTGCAAATCTGCAGGATGGATGTCTTGAATGGTGGTGGTGCTTGCAGTGCCAGTTCTGGTCTGCATCGCCTCATCCGAAGCTCGATTTGCCCGTTCCACAACTCGATCGGTGAACTGCCGCAGGCGTTCTCTTTGTTCTGCGTCAAATTTGCCGAGTTCAGAGAAAGCGTTGGTGGCCGCGCTTTCTAATTGCTCGTACAGTGCTTCGGCAAGTGCTCTGCCTACAAAAAAAGCATGAACTGGGGGTTTACTCATAAAAAATATTCGGTAAGTGGGAAACTCAGAGTCTTTAGACCTGAGAGGAAAACGACTCGGCGGTTTCAACCGCCTTGAATCCCCTTGCGGGGTTAGAGGGGTATGGTTGCCCTCCAATGGAGATACAGTTGTCTCCTTCCTCCCTTGCGGGGTAATGTTCGCCTCGACCTGGTTATAAAGGCTTGTTAGACCTGCAACACTGTTTCAGTGACTTTAAAACTGTTTAATTGCAGATGACAGAGCGGAAAACTGGCGTCGCACTCTCCGGTGTCGTGACCTGAATAACGCCTCCTCCTGAGAGGGGTCTGGTCAGAACAGCTTGTAATTTCTTACAAGCTCAGTGGCTTTAGCCCTGAGTTCCTGACAAAAAATCTCTGTGCGCTTCCGCAACAAATTATAACTTGCTTGTCCCCGATGATGCTTGCTCCCAAAGGAAGGAATTTTGGGGGAATTGACACTCCCACCCCGAGTGTCGGAGATGGGATTCTTGAGATTTAGAACAGTCTAACGCGCCACGGCGTAGCCCTAAAGCGTCGCTTACACTGGCTCAAATTCGAGGTTGGGGTTGCTTTGTACCAAAATGTTTGCAGCTTGGCAGTATTAATACGCGACATCACACCACCTCAGCGCCGCGCACATATTCTAACATAATTTAAATCCAAATAGAAAACAGTCCTGCAATTTTTTGCGGGCATTTAGATTGCCGAGGGAATAGGAAATATTCGATAAACTCAGACGGCGACTGTTGGGATTTTCAGATTCGACGGAAGTTTTTGGAAGATAGTCGTTGGCTAGGTAGGGCCTTATTATCTCAACTACTGAGCGGATATTTGCTGACTCATAAAACCAAGTATTTGTCCGCACTTTTAACCAACAAAAACCATACTAATTTGTCGCAGGTTCGGGAAAAGGCATTGTGGGATCTGCAACAGGGGGTGGTGAATCAGGTGCGATCGAACTATCTGAATAGTTGTCACTGCCGCTTGGTATTGCAGGCTCAGGCGATCGCTCGATCGGCGAGGCTATTACTGGTGACGGGGATTCCGACGACGGCCAGGTTTCAGCGCTAGCACTCTCAGGGGCAGGTGGGGCGGGTGCGGCGGGCGGTTCTGGAGGCAGGGGCGCAACTTCCGGTACCGGTGCGGCTTCTGGTTCGGGCTCTGGCTCGATTTCGGTTTGAGGCTCTGGAATGAGGGACTCAGAAGGCTCCTCTGCGGGTTCTGGCGCCGGGGATGGCTCAGATTCCGCTTCGGGATCTGGGGCGGGAGTTTCCTCGTTTGGAGACTCAGAAAGTTCGGCGCTAGTTTCTGAGGACTCGATTTGTTCGGGAATGTTGCTGCTGTCTAAGGGGGGTTTGGGGAGCTTGTTGAGTTCGATGGGGTAGAGAGGGGTGCTTTCGACAGACGGCTGTCCGAACATCGGCTCTGATAAATCGCGGGATTTGAGCAAATCTTCGAGAGATGGGAAGGATTCAATTTTGGGACTATTACTGAGACTGGTGCTGTTGTAGTGCGATGCTAGGTCAAAACCCATCCAGCCTGCAATTGCAGCCGTTACCACAAATGCCACAAAAGTCAACTGCGGCGGGGGAGGTGCGGGCAATCTTAGACTTTGCTTGCCTTTTCTTTTTACTGATACTCGCTCTGTTTCTTGCAGCATGGTGAGCCAATTTTCCACTGTCTGAGGGCGGTTGTGGGGGTCGATTTCGAGTCCCTGAAGGATGGCTCGCTCGATTCCTGGGCTGAGGTTGGGCTGAAATTGCCGTAAGTCAGTCAAGGGAATGCGATCGCGCAGGGGTGCTGCTACGGGCGCCACGCCGGAGAGTAAGTAGTAGAGGGTGGCGGAGATCGCGTAGATGTCAGTGGCCGATGTACATTTACCGTCATGGAGGTATTGTTCGATCGGCGCGTACCCAGGGGAGAGCAAGTTGGTGTGGGTTTGCTTGGTGCCGGCGGTAAAGCCGCGGGCAATTCCGAAATCTATTAACATTACTACGTGAGAATCGGCTCGCCGGATAATATTTTCTGGCTTGATATCTCCGTGCAGCAATCCGCTGTGGTGAACTGTACTTAAGGCTGAGGCTATTTGCCGAATATAGTGCAGGGCCTGGGCTTCTGGGAGCGGCCCATCGGTTTCGACTATTTGGGCGAGAGTTTGGCCCGGAATGTAGTCCATTGCAATAAAAGACTGTCCGGCTTCTTCAAAAAAGTCGATTACCCTGACTATGTTGGGATGCTGACACCGCGATCGGTGTTGGGCTTCGGCAATAAACTGCTGCTGAAATTGGGCAGATTCTGGGTGTTGGCGCAGACTTTCGTTGAGGGTTTTGAGTACGACGGTTTGGTTTAAATGGGTGTGGATAGCTCGGTAAGTGATGCCGAACCCTCCTATGCCTAAAGTGGCGTTAATTGTGTATTTGCCCTGTTGCAGGACTGTTGCTGGCGCTAAGTTCATCTTCAGTTGATGCCGTTTCCCAAACTATGCTACCGCCTTTGGGTTATTTCGCAGAGTTAGGGGTGAGGTTCGATCGATCGGCACCCTAGTTTGAGCTTTAGCTCTGCTATATCTTTAATCTTGGCATCCCCACGTCATTTTATCTGTAGTAGCGTGAAACTTCACGCTCCGGCTTTCCAATAATAAAAATCCCGCTCTTGTGGAACGGGAAAGCCATCAGGGTGCATCTATAATGATCAGACTCTAACTTATGGGGGGTACAACCCCTCATTGCTTTAGCAAGTCTTTAAAATTAGCCGATTTTTGTAAAAATTTAGGTTTTATGTTGACTTATGAGCAATCTTATGAGCACTAAGATTGCCGGATGGCGATCTTGAGCTTGGGGAATTGACACTCTCACGTCTGATGTTGCTCCCAGAGTCAAACATTACAGACCAGATTACCTTTTTGGCTCAGATGAAGTTCAGGCGAGCGGCATAAAATAACAAAGAGGCATCGTATCGGGCTTAATCTTGAGACTGCACATGGCTCAAACCTTGTAAATAAAAAGGCTGTAAGCATTCTCCCGACATTTGTAGCCCACAGCCATCAATGCTTCAATCGCTGTTCGCGTTACACAGCAAGGCCTGGAGGCAAGCTCAAGTTCCCCCCTTCGGGGAACTTGAGCTTAAGTTGTCACCAATGGGGTCTTCCTAGTAACGAGAAGCGATCGATTAGCAATTAGCAGCAATTAGTAATTACTTATTCTTTGGTTTGAAAATGTCTGTTAAACAATCACATTACGAGACTTTACTAGCAGAGTACAGCGAATCTTCTGCCGCGATCGCCCTGCTGAAAAAATATCGGGTTTACATGGAAATGATTCCGAGTATCCGCCGCGCCCATGAGAGTTTAATCACAATTCCTTTGCCAATTGCGCGCTTGCGGGACGGGGTCTCTTATGCCGGAAGCAGCGGCACTAGCATATCGCCCGGACAGGCAGTTTGTTTGCCCTGCGATTTGGCGATTTTGATGTGCGATCCTGAATGGAAAGTTAAAATTGGAGTGGAAATTTTGATTTTCATTCATCGTCCGGGCGAAGAGTTTTCTGAGTTGCTTGGCCGCTGGCGGCAGTCTCAGGTTTGGCTGGATAAAGGTTACGAATGGGTGATGCCACAGCGCTACAGACATATTTACAGCGATGAAGCTGAGGCTGTTCATCCGCTATTTGTTTTGTTTGAGGAAACGCCGGAACTGATTCAACGGGGTTTGATGGCGGCTGGTTTGCCGTTTGTGGTGGAAAGTTTCGAGTCTGGGAGTGAGGAAGTAGAGGAGGAAGAGTTTCTCGGTAGCGGGGAACTGGGAAGTATTGGTGAAGAGAGTTTTGATTTGTAGCCTTCGCAATGAGCCGTTTTTGGCAGCCCGCTAGAAAGTCAGTGTAATAGCTCTGACTTTCAATATTTTAAGGCATCAGAAATTACACTGACATCCTATTTAACTTGACTTACTAATTTTGAATTACTCTCTCAGTCTTCTAAATCTAGAGATAATCTCAGCTCCTGTGCAATCAGCTTGTCTTCTTTTCGATCAAGTATTCTCCACTTTTCTTCACTGAGATTGGGATCCTTCAGTCTCTCTCTCAAGTCTCGCAATTCTTCTTTTACATTCTCATGCCATTCCTGTCTTTCCTTTTCATTCATTGGTGATACTTTTTAATAATTTTCTTAGTCGATTCTAGCATTAGTAAATGGATTTGGGTACTAACCGCAGGTGTGGATCACCGAACCTGTACTAATAGGTACTAATTTATAAAGACCCGGAAACGCTCGATTTAGCAGTTAAAAACGTTTTAGAATGGTTTGATCGAAATGCTGCATGAAGTTGAGCTGCCTCAGTTTATTCGCAGCCGCATGACTTTTGCCTATTGAGTCGCGGCGGGTTGACAAATACCCCCTCCATCCCGCCGTAAAGGTTTTGTATTTATTGACGCGGACTTGATTTTAGCTGTTAGCTGAAAATTGCGATCTGATTTCGGTGATAGTGAATAAATTGTGAATGCCTTTTTTGTGCAGCATTGCATCGGCTTCGAGATAGCCTCTAGCGGGTCAGCAAACGTTGGCTTTCATGCTGGTTGCGTCACCTAAAGTAAAGGTGTGAGTTGAGATTTTGCCCTGGAACATGATATCATCAGCGTGTTCTATTTGGTTTGTTAATTTAATGGAATTTGATTTTAATATATAATTTACTAAATGAACCGCAGAGAACGCAGAGACCACAGAGGGGAGAGAAAGAGCAAATTAGAATTTATTGATATGAGTATAATTTACTATTAAACGGGAGCTATTGAGATGAGATTGTTAAAATCTTGGCGTTTATTTTTATTAGGTCTAGTTTTTGGGATGGCTGTAATTTTATCAAATTGCAGCACCACCTCAAACACGGTTAGCAATAATTCTTCAACTCCGACAACTCCTGCTCCGGTTCCGGCTGGGGCTTTAGTTTACGGTGCGGGCGGGCCGCCGATCAACCTGGAACCGGGAAATATTACTGATGGCAATTCGGTGATTGTTATCGACCAAATTTACAATCGATTGACTGATTTCAAACCGGGAACTGTGGAAGTTGAGCCGAGTCTCGCTACTGAATGGTCAAGTTCTAAAGATGGTAAAACTTGGACTTTTAAGTTGCGTTCCGGGGTAAAGTTTCACGACGGTACGGATTTTGACGCGGAAGCTGTTAAGTTTAATGTGGATCGCTGGTGGGATGCCAAAAATCCTAACGGTTTTCGAGAAGCGGGCAAGACTTATCCGATTTGGAAAAATTTATTTGGCGGGTTTAAGGGAGAAAAAGATTCTTTAGTAAAAGATGTGGCGGTTGTTGATAAGTCTACAATTAAATTTGTTTTGAATCGACCTTTTGCGGCTTTTCCCTCGGCGATAGGTTCCGCTTATTTCGGGATGGCGAGTCCGGCGGCGGTGAAAAAAGCGGGTGCTAAGTACGGCACTCCGGGGTCGCTGGCGGTGGGTACGGGGCCTTTTGTGTTTCAGGAATGGCGATCGGGCGATCGCATTGTTTTGGAGAAAAATCCGAGTTATTGGAAAACTGGGACGCCAAAAGTCAATCAATTGGTAGTTCGTTTTGTTGATGATCCGGCGGCGAGACTGGCTCAGTTGCGAGCAGGACAACTTGATTTTACTGTGGATTTAACGCCGGATCAACTGCAAGAAGTTCAAGGAGATCCTAATTTAGAAGCTGTTGTGCGACCTTCTTTTAATGTCGGTTATTTAGGGTTAAATCCGAGTTACGAACCTTTGTCAAAACCGGAAGTCAGGCGGGCGATCGCCCAAACAATTAACAAGCCCGCCATAGTCCAAGCTTTCTGGGGAGAACTCGGAAAACATGATTCGCAATTTCTTCCGCCTGCGCTGAATTGGGCGGTGTCCGATCAAGTTAAAGATTATGAATTTAACCCGCAGCAAGCTAAAGCAATGCTGGCGAAAGCTGGTTATCCGAACGGTTTTGATTTGGATTTGTGGTATATGCCGGTCAGCCGTCCCTATTTTCCCACGCCGAAGCCGATCGCTGAGGCTTTGGCGGCGGATTTGAGCGCGATCGGGATTCGGGTAAAATTGCTGACAAAGGATTGGTCTGCTTATTTAGCCGATCGGCTTAAACCTCCCGGCTTTCAAGCTTTTATGTTGGGTTGGACGGGCGATTATGGCGATCCAGACAATTTTTATTATCCTCACTTCGGGCCGGGTTCGACGGCGGATTTGGGAAATTGGAAAAATCCGAAAGTTCTGGAACTTTTGGATCGGGGGAGGGCGAGTGGGGATAAAGCAGCTAGGGCGAAAATTTATGCGGAAGTTAGCCAGATTTTGCATGGGGAAGCTGTGCGTTTGCCGATCGTACATTCGCAGCCACTTTTAGGGAAACGCAAGAATATTCAAGGTTGGATTCCGAGTCCTTTGGGGTCTGAGTCTTTTGAGGATGTTAGTCATTAGTCAGCAGTCATTAGTCATTAGTCATTGTATTAAATATTATTTGTAAAATCCGCCCCAAAAATGTTAGACTAGACAAAATTCTCAGTTAAATGCTCCCAGAGAACTATGCAACTTACTGAAGAGCGATACTACTCGATCGAGGAATATCTAGCATTAGAAGAGGCTGCTGACTGCAAAAGCGAATACATTGATGGTGAAATATTTCCTATGGCAGGTGGCTCTACCAATCATAATCGGATTGCTGGCAATTTCTATGCCGCGTTAAATTTTGCTTTCAAAACAGAGGATTATGATGTTTTCATGAGTGATGTCCGCTTGTGGATACCCAAGAAGCGCATCTATACCTATCCCGATGTGATGGTAGTGATTGGAAAGCCGGAGTATTATAATAACCGCACGGATACGATTACCAATCCCAGAGTAATTATTGAGGTTTTGTCAGCTTCAACTAAAGGATACGATCGCAGTAAAAAATTTGAAGGATACCGCACAATTCCCACTGTTGAGGAATACTTATTGCTCGACCAAACTCGGAGATATATCGAACATTTTTCTAAGAGGGATAATAAACGATGGTCGTTTGCTGAGTACAATGAATTGGATGAGGCGCTCGCGCTCGCTTCAATACCGTTTCAAATTTCAATAGCAGATATATACAACAAAGTCAAGTTTGAGCAGGTAGATGCAGAAACAACACCAGAAGTCGGAGAGGTTTAAGTTCTGTTCCTAAAAGAAGTAGCGAACCACTTGCGCTATGTCTAATTAAAACAAATGATTAATTATATTGCTAAACGCTTGCTGGGACTATTGCCAGTCCTTTTCGGAATCACTCTGCTAGTATTTATATTTTTGCATTTGATACCAGGAGATCCAGCTACAGTGCTTTTGGGAGAACGGGGAACTCCCGAACAGGTGGAAATTTTGAGAGCGAGATTAGGTTTGAATCAGCCTTTGCCTTTGCAATATTTAGTGTTTTTATGGAGTTTGCTGCGCTTGGATTTGGGAAATAGTATTATTAGCGGTATTCCCATAATTGATGAAATTACAAGTCGCTGGCCTGCTACTTTTGAACTGTCTGTGGTGGCGATGTTGGTGGCACTTATTATTGGAATTCCGGCGGGGATTTTGGCGGCTGTTCGGAAAAATAGCTGGCTGGACAATCTCGCTATGAGTGGTTCGTTAATTGGCGTATCTTTGCCAGTGTATTGGTTGGGATTGATGTTGATTTATTTGTTTGCTGTTTATCTGAAATGGCTGCCTCCTAGCGGGCGAATTAGTGTAGATTTGGGGTTTGGTTTTAAGTCGATTACGGGTGTTTATGTTTTGGATTCTTTGCTGAGGTGGGATTTGGCGGCTTTGCGGGATGCGATCGCCCATTTAATCTTGCCAGCTTTGACTTTAGGAACTATTCCTCTGGCGATTATAGCTCGCATCACTCGTTCTGCGATGCTGGAAGTGCTTTCTCAAGATTACATCCGTACTGCTAGGGCGAAGGGATTGCCGGAATATTGGGTGATTTTGAAACACGCTTTGAAAAATGCGTTTTTGCCGATCGTCACAACTATCGGTTTGCAGTTCGGCACTCTTTTAGGCGGCGCTATTCTGACTGAAACGATTTTCTCGTGGCCGGGAATTGGTTCTTGGATTTATAGCGGTATTCTGACGCGGGATTACCCAATTGTCCAAGGAGGAGTAATTTTTGTGTCTGTGACTTTTGTACTGATTAATCTGGCGGTTGATATTTCCTATGCTTTTTTCGATCCGAGAATTCAGTACCGTTAATTTAAAGGAAATCAGACACGAAATGCTTGTTTAACATCCGGCCGCAAGAGGTAGTAAATGCTAGCCACAGCAAAACCCAGAGTTAAAAAATTGACTGCTGTACCGCCGCTGCCAAACATTTTGGCAATTTGCGCGAGGGTGGCGATGATATGGACAATTAACGTTCCCGTCCAAGCCCAATTTTTGAGTTGAAACAAACCCCAAGTTAAGAGTAAGGAGAGGAGGCCTAAAATAAAACTGATTCCCGCAAAAATTGCAATGAAGCCCCCGATTACAGTGCCAACTTTCGCCCCGCCGACAGCCGCACCGATACCGCCAAAAATGCCAGCAAAAAGTAAGATGAACAAGCCGTCAAGGAGGCTGAAGACGCCGCTAATTAGCTGCAATATTGCCAAAACTGTTACGCTTTGAGGACGATTCATTGTTTTTATTTTCCATTTTTAACGGATTTGAAAAATATTTTAACCTGTTGTGGGGACAGGGCGGATATGTATTCAGGACTTACGCACCGCTAACCGTGAAACCGGGTTTATGAGAATTAAGTGTGTCCATACTGTGTCGTTACGAGCTTAGCACTGGCAGATCCCGCTGCGATAGCTAACACGAGTCCGCAATGACGTACTGTAGTCGATCGCCCGCTGCCAGATCCGCCTTTGTTGCTGCTCAGGCGCGCGCCCCGATCTCCCAAAAATGATATTATTTATTAAAATATATTTTCTTTTGCCAGCAGCCAGGAGCGATTTTGTTTAGATCCACCTCTTTTGGCTGAAAAAACTTAACATTTTTTAATAACTTGCAAAGATTAGCTATAATTGTTTACAGGTGCTGGTTGGGGAACTTTTTATAAATCACCCGATCGGATGAGTCTGAAAGACGATGCCAAGCATCAGCAAAAATTTTACCTTTAAGGTAATCCTGAGATTAAATTAGGTGAGTCGGTATGATCGTTAGCCCTAAAAAGGAAACTGCTCAGGTCAAGGTGGAAGATACTCAGACTGTAGACACCAATCAGACTGTAGACACCAAGGCCGCAGAGACCAAAATTGCAGATAAAAAAACCGCCCAAAAGCAGTCTCCGAAGAAACCCGCGCGCAAACCGCAGCGGTGGGCGATTGGGTTGGTTGCAGCCGGGTTGCTAGCTGTACCGACCACAATATATATAGCAAAAAGTCGATCGCAGCCGAAAGTAGATGCGATCGCCACTATGACAGTGCCGGTGGAGGCGCAAAACCTCACGGTGCGGATCACGTCGAGCGGCACCGTGCAGCCCGTACAGCGCGTGAATCTCAGCCCTAAAGGCTCCGGCCGGATCGCAGAATTATTTGTCGAACAGGGCGATAAAGTCGAAGCAGGACAAATCGTGGCCCGCATGGAAAGCCGCGATGTAGAAGCTCAACTCGCTCAAGCTAAAGCCCGCGAAGCTAGCGTGCGAGCTAGACTCGCCAAAATTGAAGCCGGGAATCGATCGGAAGACATCGCCAGCGCCCGAGCGCGCTTAGATCAAGCCGAAGCCAGTCTCGCGCAAGCCCAAGCCGGCAGCCGCGTTGAAGAAGTGGCAGGAGCCAGAGCCCGCTTGCAGCAAACTCAAGCTGGCTTGCAACGACTGCGAGCCGGCAGCCGTGTTGAAGAAGTCAGCCAAGGGCGAGCTCGTTTAGCCCAAGCTCAAGCTCGTTTAGCAGACGCTCAAACTGGTAGTGTCAAACAAGAAATTGCCCAAGCACAAACGCAAATTGACTCGAGTAAAGCCCAAGCCGAACTAACAGCTCAACGGGTGGAACGCAACCGACCTTTAGTTGAAGAAGGTGCTCTGGCTAAAGATAAACTGGATGAATTAATTAAAGAAAATCGCACTGCCCAAGCTAAATTAATAGAATCTCAAAGACGCCTGCAACAACTACAAGAAAGTCGGGAGTCGCAAATTAAGCAACTGCAAGCTGCTGTGCAAGTCGAGCAGCAAGCATTGAACCAATTGCAAAACGGCACGCGCTCCGAAGAAATTGCGAGAGCCGAAGCAGAAGTTGCCGAAGCTAGAAGCAAATTAGCGCAGCTAGAAAACGGCAACCGTCCAGAAGAAATCGCCAAAGCCGAAGCAGCAGTTGCTGAAGCCAAAAGCCAATTGGCGGCACAAGAAAACGGTTCTCGCCCGGAAGAAATAGCTCAAGCTCAAGCTGAATTAGAGGAAGCTCAAGCTCAAGTCCGCTTTCAAGAAGTGCAGTTAGAAGATACGAAAGTTCGCGCTCCTTTTGCTGGAATTATTACCCAAAGATACGCCATTCAAGGAGCTTTTGTAACTCCGGCCACTTCGGCATCGGAAGCTACTTCGGCAACTTCGACATCGATTGTCGCTCTAGCTAGAGATGTGGAGGTTTTGGCGAAAGTCCCGGAGGCTGATATCAGTCAAATTAAATCGGGTCAAGAAGTTGAAATAGTGGCTGATGCTTATCCAGATAAAGTGTTTAAAGGTCGCGTTAAATTAATTGCGCCGGAAGCTGTTAAGGAACGGGATGTGACGCTATTTCAAGTGCGAGTTGCCATTGATACGGGCAAGGATTTCTTGCAATCGGGGATGAATGTAGATTTGAGATTTGTTGGTCAAAAGCTGAGCAATGCTTTAGTTGTGCCGACGGTGGCAATTGTGACTAATAAAGGTCAAACTGGTGTGCTGGTTCCTGATGAGAAACAACAGCCGCAGTTTAAGCCTGTTACGGTTGGATCGACTATTGGCAACAAGATTCAGATTTTGGAGGGTGCAAAAGCGGGCGATCGCGTTTTTACCGAACTTCCTCAAGGTAAAAAGCTGGAGGATATTATCAAGAATCAGAAATAGGGCATGGGGCATAGGGCATGGGGTATTATTTATCTCGATCGCTCTAGGGTGTTTTCTTTCCCCGGAGATCCCCCCTAACCCCCCTTAAGAAGGGGGGGACAAGAGCAGTCAAAGTCCCTCTTAACAAGGGGGGACAAGAGTATTCAAAGTCAACCCCTACTCCCCTTATTAAGGGGGATTTAGGGGGATCGAGACTCGGCTACAAGCGAGTTTATTATGGGTTTAAATATTAAGTTGACACCAATAATCCCAATCCCAAATCCCAAATCCCAAATCTAAAATCTAAAATCGAATAATCCAATCCCCAATCGAAAATCTAAAATCTAAAATCTAAAATCGAATAATCCCCAATCGAAAATCTAAAATCTAAAATCTAAAATCGAATTATGGATATTGTTGAAAGCGTCAAAATGGCTGTCACAACTTTGATGGCAAACAAGCTTCGCAGCACCTTGACGATGTTAGGAATTATCATCGGCAATGCTTCTGTCATTTCGATGATCGGTATCGGCGAAGGAGCTCAAACATTTATCGAAGGACAGGTTAACTCTCTGGGTTCAAACTTGCTATTTATTATTCCCGGAAGTCCTGAAGCACAAAGCCGCCCGGTGATTCCGCCCCAGACTTTAGTAGTGGAAGATGCAGAGGCGATCGCATCTCAAGTTGCTTCTGTCGAAGAAGTCGCACCAACTCTCAATGATAGTCAACTCGTTACCTACCGCAACAAAAATGTCTCATCTTCCATTGTCGGAACTACCCCAGAGTTTCTGACAGTCAGAAGCTTTGATGTTGCCCAAGGTCGATTTTTAAACAAATTAGATTTAGAAAGACAAGAAAATGTGGTTGCTTTAGGATCGGAAGCAGCCGAACAATTGTTTGGTAATACACCGCCACTTGGTCAATACATCCGCATCAAAAACTCGACTTTTCAAGTGATTGGTGTCATGCAGGCTAAAGGCTCAAGTTTTGGCGACAATCAAGATATGAATGTTTATTTGCCGCTGACAACAATGGCAAACCGAATTGTTGGTCGCTCGTCTCCATACGGTACAAAAGTAACATTTATTTCGGTTTCCATTAAAGATGAAAGTATGATGCAAGCAGCCCAATTTCAAATAGAAAATTTGCTCAGGTTGCGTCATAAAATTACAAAAGAAGATGATTTTACTGTTCGCAACCAGAAAGATTTAATGAATACTTTGGGCAGTATTACTGGTGCTTTGACGTTGATGCTGGCTTTCGTGGCGGCAATTTCGCTGTTTGTCGGCGGCATCGGGATTATGAATATCATGCTGGTTTCGGTTACTGAACGCACGAAGGAAATTGGGCTGAGAAAGGCGATCGGAGCTTCTCAGCAAGATATCCTGATTCAGTTTATGATCGAGTCTGTGATTTTGTCAGCGGCAGGCGGGGCGATCGGCACTGGATTCGGTATCGGCGGTGTGCTTTTAGTAGCTGCTTTTACTCCTCTGCAAGCTAGTGTTTCCCCAATGGCGATCGCACTTGCAGTCGGTGTTTCCGGCAGTATCGGCTTATTTTTCGGCATCGTACCTGCAAAACAAGCGGCTAAACTAGACCCGATTGTGGCATTGAGAAGTGCTTAATTAGTTTGTTGACGGTTGACGGTTGACGGTTGACTGTTCATGGTTGAGTGTTCACGGTTGACTGTTGACTGTTGACTGTTATAAAAATAACTAATAAGTCATATAGCAATCCTAAATCATTTGTGAATTTCTTACTCCCTCCCCTTAGTAAGGGGAGGGTTGGGGTGGGGTAAAAAATTTACGACTCATTTAGGATTCCTATAACTCATAATTAATAACTAATAACTCATAACTCATAACTAAGTATGAATTTTATTGAAAGCGTCAAAATGGCCGGTCAAACGCTACTAGCCAACAAAACTCGCAGCAGTTTAACAATGATCGGGATGATTGTCGGCAATGCCTCAGTAATTGCGATGATTGGAATTGGAGAAGGAGCTCAAAAATTTGTAGCAGGACAAGTTCAATCCCTGGGTACAAATGTATTAATCGTGAGGCCTGGAGTTCCCAACGCGAGGCGAAGTACCATCTCAAGTGCGCCTCAAACTCTCGTACTGCCAGATGCAAAGGCGATCGCAACTCAAGTCCCATCCGTTCAAGGCGTGTCAGCAGAACTTAACAGTTCCGAAATAGTTCGCTACAGCAACAAAAATGTTTCGTCTCTAATTTTTGGCACAATTCCAGAGTTTCTAGAAGTTAGAAGCTTTGAAATGGCAAAAGGGCGGTTTTTGACCGAACTTGATGTTAAGCAAAGTAACCAAGTTGTAGTGCTCGGTTCAGAATTGGCCGAGAAACTTTTTGGCAATACAAATCCCTTGGGCGAACAAGTGCGGATCAAAAATGTCAGCGTCAAAGTAATTGGAGTATTGGCGCCCAAAGGCACATCTTTTGGTACGAATTTTGATAATTCCGCCGCTGTGCCGATCACCACAATGGCCAATCGCATAGTCGGGCGCACATCTCCCTACGGTTTGGCTGTCACATCGATATTTATTTCGATTAAAGATGAATCGCAAATGGACGCGGCGCAATTTCAGGTGGAAAACCTGCTGAGATTGCGGCACAAAATTACTACCGAAGATGATTTTACTGTCAGAAATCAGAAAGATTTAATGGCAAGAATGGGGGCCATTTCCGGCGCTTTGACTCTGATGTTAACTGCTGTTGCCAGCATTTCCCTATTAGTCGGCGGAATTGGGATTATGAACATTATGCTTGTGTCCGTTAGCGAACGCACTCAGGAAATTGGGCTCAGAAAGGCGATCGGCGCATCCCAACAAGACATCTTATTTCAATTTATTGTCGAAGCTGTAATTTTATCCGCTGCCGGAGGGATAGTCGGTACTTGCGTAGGTGTCGGCGGTATCTTGCTTGTAGGTAATTTCACGCCTTTGCAAGCTGGAATATCACCCGTGGCGATCGCCCTGGCTGTCAGTGTATCCGGTGCAGTAGGCCTCTTCTTCGGCGTTGTCCCCGCCCGCCAAGCCGCCAAACTAGACCCGATCGCAGCTTTGAGGAGTGCTTAATAAATATTTACTTACTCAGTTACACAATCCGCGCCTTTTCTGCTGGTAAAAAGTATCTTGCTCTAAATATAAAAAAACTGTTTTTTTTGTGAAAAATTAGCAACCTTGCAGTATCTGAGTCAGTTTTAATGTCTGTATATTTACGGATATTCAAAGCGCAAAACTTCATAAAAAGCCCGTTAAATTTTAAATAAAGCTTGGTTGTGACGTTTACGTCTCAACCAGAAAGTTTAATATTATTAAATAAGGGGTAAACACACCTAAGCATCTACAGATGGTACGAACCTTTGCGCTTTAATCAAAATATCCAATAAATAAACATGGCATCCCTGACCCCCAGTCCTAACTTTGACTATCTTGAAGGAACCATCCAACCAGACAGATTTAACGCCTTGGATGGCAACGACATAATTTATGCCAACAGCGGAGACGACTATCTCGAAGGCGATGTCGGCAAAGACAAAATCTGTGGCGACCAAGGTAACGATACGATTTTTGGTGGTGCAGACGACGACATCCTCTGGGGGGGCAAAGGCAGCGACCTAATTAGTGGCGATTCCGGCAACGATCTCATCTACGGTGGCGCAGGCAGCGATACCATGAGTGGTGGCACAGGCGATGATATATTTGCCATTGCTAAAGGCAGCGGTGGCCCAACTGTAGTCACAGCCGACTACATCGCCGACTTCGGCAACGGGAATGACAAAATTCGATTGCTAGACGGCCTGGGCTTTGAAGATTTAAACATCCAGCAAGGCACCGGCGCTAACAGCAACAGCACCATAATTCAAGACAAACTCACGGGCGAGTATGTAGTAGTATTGCCGGGAGTCAACAGCAACACAATCAACCGCGACCAATTCACCAATCAGCTATCGGGAAACCCTGTCATTGAGTGGAACGGAGTCATGCTGAATGCAGTGCGGACAGACAGTACCGCGCCTCCCCTCGCCTCCCGCAACATGGCAATGGTTCACGCAGCCATTCACGATGCTGTTAACTCGATCAGCAAAAAATACAGCCCTTACCGGGTCAACATAGATGCACCAGCAGGCACATCAGCAGAAGCTGCCACAGCCGCAGCAGCCCACGGCGTCTTAGTCAGCGTCTACCCAGCGCAAGCAGCCACATTCAACGAAGTATACGCATCGTCTTTAGCTAAAATTACCGACGGCAAAGCTAAAGAAGACGGGATTGCCCTCGGACAGCAAGTTGCTGACCAAATTATCAGTTCGCGGAATACAGACGGCATCGCCAAAGTAGTGGAGTACAACCCCTCAAGCAACCTTGGCAGTTGGGTGCCGACTCCCCCCGCCCTTGCCGCCCCGCTGGCACCACAGTGGGGAGAAGTTACTCCCTTTGCGATGACTAGCGGTTCTCAGTTCCGCCCGGCTGCCCCGCCCGCCCTTGACAGCGCGCAGTACGCAGAGGAAGTTAACTACGTCCAAGAAATCGGCAAAAGTGACAGTCTTACGCGCACCCCAGACCAAACTGTGATCGCAAAATTCTGGGCCAACGGCGCTGGGACGTTTACGCCTCCGGGCCACTGGAATCAAATCGCCGAAGAAACAGCGACTCTCACTGGTCAATCCTTAGAAGATAGCGCCCGCTTATTCGCCCTGCTGAATATTGCTCTCGCCGATGCAGCTATTAGTTGCTGGGATGCCAAGTACCAGTACAATTTATGGCGGCCGCTGACAGCTATCCGCCAAGCTGACACAGACAACAACCCCAACACGACAGCCGACCCCCTGTGGACGCCTCTGCTAACTACTCCGCCGTTCCCTGAGTATACCTCGGGCCACAGTACCTTTAGTGGTGCCGCTGATCCTGTTATGAGTGCTGTATTTGGTTCAGATTACGGCTTTGCCGATCGAGGCGATCCATCTGTCAACACTTTGCGAACCTATCAAAACTTCAGCGAAGCGGCCGACGAATCGGGTATAAGTCGAATTTACGGAGGGATTCATTTCATGAGTGCTAACGTAAATGGTTTGAGTGCGGGTAGAAATCTGGGGAATTATGTTCTCCAGAATTTCTTAACAGCCTAGGAAAGTTGGGACGGGTTTACGAGATTGCTGAGATGTTGCACCATTTTCAATAATCTTTTTAGGAACAGGCATCTTGCCTGTTCCACAAGAAATCAACTCTTTGTGGAACAGGCATCTTGCCTGTTCCTAATTATTCCAGCAGTTCTACAGTGCCGAGATACCCATCTACTCGCACTTTTTGACCGTCTCGGAAGCGAGTTGTAGCCTCAGCAATATTCATAACTGCGGGAATTTTGTACTCGCGAGCGATTATTGCTCCGTGAGATAGTTGGCCGCCAACTTCGGCGATAATTGCTGTTGCTCCTAATAGCAGCGGTGCCCAACCTGCATCGGTGTAAGGAACTACTGCGATCGCATTTTCTCCTAAATCCGTGCTCGCAGTGCGGCAAATCTTGACAAAGCCTTCGACACTACCAATACTTGCTGGAATTCCCTGGATGATATTAGTTTCCGATGTTGCGGAGTCGATCGCCCTTCTGTGAGAATTTGGCAGCAAATTGCCGTATACAACAGGGGGAATCGGGCGATCGCGATCGGCTACCAGGCGATCGCGCCTTTCCCTAATTGTATCCTGAAAAGAAACACTCGCGCCGCTGCGAATCCACTGCTGAATTTCCCCAAATTCCAGATAAAAAATATCCCCGTTTTCCTGAAACACCTGCATTCCCAACCCGCAAGCTTCAATCTCCAAAAAAGTCCACCGTAAATGAGCCAACAACCGCGCGTAGATTTCGCTAATTTCGTTTTTGACGATCGCTCTTTCCTGACATTTATCTAGTCGCCACTTCTGCCCAAAAGTCAATCCTAATTTCCGCTTTTCGACTAAATTAGTTTCGGCTTTTTGAGCCATATTTATTAGCAGTTTTTGGTAAACTTCCGGTTGTTCTCGCCAAGTAGGAACAGCGATATCCGTTCCCACCTCGCTCAAATATCCGTAAATATCAAGCCACTTTTCAAAGTCTCCTTGTAAAGCCGGACTTGCCGCAAATGTCTGTGCTAAATGTGCGACTGAAACAGTTTCGTCAGACTGCGAAACAGCAGCTTGCCGCAATTTCTGAGCCAACTGCTGCAAAGCTCGCACAGAAGCAATTTCAGGAGCGGTGTCATTAGCCAGCCAATCATCATTAACGCGAAAAATTGCCTTGCGAATAGCCAGCCCGATCGGCCCTAATATATTGTAGTAAGTAATCGGTTTCAGCCACTCCTGAATTTGCTCCGCTCTCTCCAACAATTCCGTTAAATCCGTTGCCGAACTTCCTTCTTCCTTCTCCAGACTTTGCAGTGCCGGGAGGAAAATAGAAGTACGATCGCCCTTAAATTCTGCATTCAGCGCCCTCTCCCGCTGCACCAGACGCCACAAACCAGGCAAAGAAGGCAAAATCTTCCCCAAAGGCGGCTTGCCCATTTTTTGCCCTCTCAGCAAAAATTCCAAACCCTGCTCCGGCAATCCCATCATCCGAAAGATTTCGCCCAACAAAGTCGCATTAAAATAGGCGTGAGAACCCAGCAAAGTTGCCGTTTCATTAAAGTTTAAGCCGATCGCGCGATCGCCCAAAACCACCTTGAAAATCTCCCCCCAAACCCCGCAAGTCAGCGGCCGATTAATCGACCAAGTTAGCGGGCGAATTGCACCGGGAATCACTTCTGCTGCAATAGTGCGCGTCCAAAAAGGCTGCAAATTAGTAATTGGGCGACTTTGCAAAATCCACACTTTTTCCCCGTCCCAACTCCACTCAATATCCTGCGGGACTCCGTGAAAAAATGCTTCAATTGCTTGGGCTTGTTTCACCAATTCTGCTAAAATGGATTGAGCAATAATTGAATTACTTTGAACTTCAGTTAATTTTTTTTCTAATGATTCAGGTTGACTAAAATCAATTTCTAAATGAACCGGAGTACATTGTCCGCCGACAACAGCTTCTGCTCCTCCCGGTAAAGCTTCAATAATTACCTGGGAACCGCCATCTAAAGGATTGCGACTGAACATGACTCCCGCAAATTGGCTGTCAATATAAGGCTGAATTAATACAGCCATTTTGGTGTCTGGCAATTGTCGCTGTCGGCGGTAAGCCACTGCTTCGGAAGTCCAATAAGACTGGCGGCAGCGATTAATGCCGTCGAGTAATTCTGCTTCAGTGAAAACAGGGCCAATAGTTTGATATTGTCCGGCGGCTGAACTCGTATCGCCATCTTCTCCTGCAGCAGAAGAGCGCACAATCATTCGATTTTGGATTTTGGATTTTAGATTTTGGATTACAGAATTAGGAATTGACAATTCCTCACCATTTTCTAGATGCCCGATGCCCGATGCCCGATGCCCAATGCCCGATTCATTCAATAATATCCAACCAT
This sequence comes from Microcoleus sp. B4-C1, assembly GCF_036705285.1. Classification (NCBI taxonomy): domain Bacteria; kingdom Bacillati; phylum Cyanobacteriota; class Cyanophyceae; order Oscillatoriales; family Microcoleaceae; genus Microcoleus; species Microcoleus sp. B4-C1. The sequence goes on from NZ_JAUBUC010000018.1 coordinate 62,898, forward strand.
TAGGTACATTAAAACCGGCGCGTTTCATTTGAGACAATTTAGCCGCTTTATCGCCGCACATTGCAGCATCTAACGAGTCATCAAGAGAAAACAATTGTTCTGATTTAGATAAAGCCATATCATCACCCTGACTGAAATTAATTGCTGCTAACAACAAAGCTAATCCTGCTGCTGCTAAAAATTCGGGCATTGATTGTCGCCACACCCAAACCCAGATTGGGGTACACAGACACCCACAACGGGAAGCAAAGAGTCTCGCCCGATCGCCCTCACCCCACCACCGCTGTGCCAAACCCCACACCAGCAGCCCCCAAATGCCCGATGATACAGCCACCGGCGGCGAAAATACCAAAAGACCCCAAACAGCGTTGGTCACACCTCCACCTCGGGCGATCGCATATCTGCCCGCCACTAGAGGAATTAACAGGGCGATCGCGATCGCCGGTGCATCCGGGAAGCAAAATCGCCCCGCCAACACCGGCAGAATACCCCTGGCAATTTCCGCCAACACCGCCGCAATTCCCGCTAATTTCCCCCCGTGAATGAAAGCAGCCGACACCCCCACATTCCCCGTGCCCAGCGCCCTCAAATCTCGGCGGGTAAAGACTCGTACCGCCCATCCCGTTAGCGGTAAAGCACCCAGGCTGAAACTAGCAGCAAACAGCAATGCTATTGTCCCCAACGGCATAAAATCAGCTCTCCTATTTTCAACCTCTAAACATTATGACGGCAATTATGTCAATTTTTCTGTCTTCCGATATATCAACCAAACGGCATTAACACTTAAGATAATGTAAAAGTAGAGTAGATAAGGATTTAACTATCATGACAGATGTCAGCTTGACGACCCCAATAGCAGTTCTTGTCGCTGGCTTTATTGCCGCAGTTACGATCGGCTCGATCGCCTGGTACAACTCCAAGCGCCCACCCGGTTGGGAATCCAAAGAACGTCCTGATTTTGTACCGAAAGTTGATAAAGACGATTTGATTGCTGATGTTTCTGACTCCAAAGGTAAATAAAACAAAGTTTCTTTAGAGCAATAAAAGCAGGACTTGTGCATTAATTAATGAAAAAACTCGGTCAGTGCGAGTTTGTCAGTGCCAGCCGGAGCGCTGCAATTTCAATGGTTCATTTTCCCATTTTTTGCACAAGTCCTAGAAATTTAAAATCCCCATCTAAAATCTACAATCAGGTGCGTCCCTAAGCACTTTACATATACAGGCATAAGGCTAAAAAGTAGTTTTAGACGATACATATAGCGTAAGGTGCGCCCAGTGCACCTACAGATGCTGCGCGTAAGACTGATATAGAAGTTCTGGGTAAGTCTTGTGAATATTGTGTAGGGACTATTCAGAAAAAGCCCCTACAAATTGGCTATACCGCGCCAGTTTTAATTGCTTATTTTTGCAGCGGATTGAGTTTCGTCACCGAGCTTTCCTTGGCATCTTCAGCGCTATCTTGGAGGAAACCAGAAGCATCCTTAAAGGCGGCGCCTACTCTCTCTAAAATATTGGCATCGGGATCGCTGCGATCGAATACGGGTTGAGCCTTAGCCGGCTGTCCGTCTGGCGCTTCTAACAGAGTTTTATCTCCGCCGAGTTCGAGGTCGAACTTGTCCGTTTCCATCGGTGCAGAACCGGGATAAAGCAGCTTTGAGGAATTAGATTCAGCGGTAGTCGCAGCCAGGAGACGATCGCCTATAATCGACAAATCAGCCCGATTTTTTTCTGCTTGAGCAGGCGATTGATTGACTTTAGGATCGGTGGAGGTTTTATAATTCGTGTATCCATCACCGCCACCCTTGTGAGGGTTATTCATTCCTCCAGCTTGAACGGGAGGATTGTCAGGCCGAGCACCTCGAACATCGCCCGAATTGCAAGCGGTGCTGATAAACAGCAGCACACCTGCCATAAATACAGTCAAAAATTGACTCAAAATTTGACCGATACGCAGTCTTTTAAAAAAAGCAGTTACAGTGTTCACAAAACTTTTCCAAATTTTTACTACTACTTGTCAAGAGTAAAAGTCAACTCCCCATGCCTGCCTCTAACGGCGGTGATATTTTGGTGCGGGTTGCTACCGACTTTTTTATAACTTTAGAGGGATTTCATTAACGGCGGAGATTTTTCCCAAGCAAAGCATAATGGTAGGGTGCGCCAGTTCCAATAGTTGCTGGAATTGAAGAGCTTTTTTGTTTCTGACCCACCCTACAAGCTCCTAATTAGGGAATTGTTCTACTTTCGCTTCAGCTTGCAAAGTTAGCACACCAGCTTCCACATTTAGCTGCTGAATTCGCAGGGACATTCCCTCAATTTCAAAATTTCGCAAGTTTAAAACCTCACCAGCTTTGTCCGCCAAAGCTGCTGTTAACTCCGGCGAAAATTCCTTGTTTTCGGGATACTCGACATCCTGAAGAGAAATTGCCCAACCGCCCGCTGCGATCTGAGGTTTTGAGGTAAAATAAATTTTTTCCGTGGAGGCAGTTTCTCGCACCAATACCTCAGCATTTAAAGCGATTTTTCCGTCTAGCAATTGGCACTCAATAGTTTTAACGTCTATTGTCAGCAGTTGTCCCTCAACAGTAACTTTTAAGTTTTTCAGTTTCCTGCTGATGTATTCGGAATTAAAAGCGCGGTTGATATCGCTTTCTGTTAAAACTGCGCGCGCCCCACCGAAGGCAGGCCCGTTCAGTTCAATTTTGCCAAACATAGCGGTGAGGGGATTGACAGCAATATCCTTGACGTGAATTTGCAATTCTTCCACGCGCAAATCTTGTTGCATTACCAATCCTTTGCCCTCCACGGCAACGGCCTCTACTTCTCCCTGGGCTAGCTGGCCAGGATCGGTGTTAACTGTGACAGACAAAGTTTCGGATTCGTCTAATTTGCTAGCAATAGCAATCTCTGCCACTTTGTCGATCGCCTGTTCCCCTAAACTTCTATTTTGTTGAAGCACGCTCAGAATTCCTAATAATATTGTTTTCAAATAGTAGTTAATACCTAATTGAGTTAGCGTCTTCCTCTTGGGAGGTTTCTCGTCTGAAAAAAACTCAGCCAAAGACAGAGGGTTTCCAGAAAATTGCTAAAATTAATCAGGTAGTCTTCGGCGCACTCTACATTGACCGAAAGCATCCAGGATACAAGCCGCCGGATTCATTCCTTCGCAGACTCAGGACGGAGAAATAAAAAACCTGTATCCGATAAAGGAACCCCCGAACTTATCCGTGGGTCAATTCTAAAATCTAAAATCTAAAATCTAAAATCGATTGACTCGGTTGCGAAGCGGTAAAAACTCAAAAACTCGGATTTTTGCCAAAAGTCTTTTCGAGAAGTTCGATCGCCCGCTACAATTAAGTTAAGAGCCGGCACCGCCATTTGCAATGAATTCAGAATCAACTCTCGCTAGACTACAAGCTACACTTCCCGACGGAAAACTGCCTTCTAGCTACGGGGTATACTTCAAAAACACCCTAGTAGCCCTATGTCACGCCCTAGAAGACCACATTTTGCAAACCAGTGGCGGGGACAAGAGTGAACTCCAACCCTTAGTTTTGGTAACGTTTCAGCAGGGTAAATGGTATTTACAGGAAGCCGATCGCTACCTAGATATTGCTAATGCCTCTAGGCGCGTTGTCATCGGTGCAGTAGCCGACAGCGGTTTCGCTACCCACAAAACCGGGCAATTAGAAAATGTATCTTTAATAAATCTTGATGAGAGCGATCCCATAATTCAAGAATGGAATTTAATCATCCTCGCCCCGACATACAAAGCAATGGTGCTTTGTCGCGAACTTTCAGACCAAGAATACTTGCCAGAAGGCAAGCCTGAAGTAGATACAGAACGAAAGTTCTACGGCTTGTGGTCGTTTGACCAGTCTTTGGTGTCGGCTGCTGCTGAAATTTTTATAGAACAGACGCGATATTACAACTCTCCCTTGGCCGACAGTTTGCTGGAAATGTACCACGAAATCCTGGCAACCAAAGGCCCGCCCTTGGCCGACATTAGTGGCGTGGTATCGCGGATAGTCACTTACCTGCAAAGTTCTCAGCAGCAAATGGTAGCAATTAACCGCCAAACCCGCGAGTTGTGGGAATTGGAAGGTCAAGCTTTGCGCGTCAGCCGCAATTTGAACGCTAACAAACTTCAAGCTTTTCTGCGGATGGCCCAGCGCGTGGACGAACGCGATACCTCCAATCCTACAGCGTCATTGCAGGTGGCGGCTTTGTCGGAAACTTTGGGTCAACTGCTGGATTTGCCGGCTTTGCAGTTGCGGAGGCTGCGGCTGGCTGGATTGCTATTTCGAGTCGGCTTAATTTCGGCCCCAAATGAGGTGTTCGATCGCACTCCCGATGCTTTTGACGAAGCAACTTTCTCGTTTTGGCGCGATCGCAGTTTCATTGGTTCCCAACTGCTGCAAGCAATGCCGGAACTAGCACCTGTAGCGGAAATTGTCAAGCATAAACTCGAATATTGGGACGGCAGCGGCAGGCCAGAGGGTTTGCGAGCCGAAGCGATACCGATGACTTCGCGGATTTTGGGGTTAGTCGCTTATTTTCAAGAACTGACTCAACCACGTGGCGATCGTCCGGCTTTGAGTTTGAGCGAAGCTTTGGAACAGTGCCGCGAACTGTCGGGCACTCGCTTCGATCCGGCTTTGCTGGAAACTCTCAGCAACGTCGTCAGAATGACAGAAATTGGTTTGATGGAGTTACCAACTCGCCCAAGCCAACTGCCTAACGTGTGGTTGGAGGAGGGCGATCGAACGACCTCGGCCGCTCCGGCATTATAAAATAACTCGACTGTTGACTGTTGACTGTTGACTGTTGACTGTTGACTGTTGACTGTTAACCAACAACTGACAACCAACAACTGACAACTGACTAATGACTAATGACCTCGAAGCCATACGCAAAGGCAAAATTTTGATGTTGGCCGGCACTGATTTAGCCGGCCAAGACTTAGCGGGAGCCGATCTCGCCGGTGCTAACTTGTCTCAAGCCAACTTGAGTGGAACTAATCTCGCCGGCGCTAACTTGCAGCGGGCCGTATTGCGAGCCAACCTCCGCGGCGCTGACTTGAGCGGCGCCAACCTGCGAGGGGCAGATTTTCGGAATGCCGATTTGCGGGGAGCTTCCTTCGCTAACGCTTTAGTCCGCGACGCCAGTTTTGGGGGTGCTTTTTTGACGGGGGCATCCATCGGCAATTTGGATTTGAGCGGTGTCGATTTGCGGGGCGCCGATTTGCGGGGCGCTGCTTTGGCTAGGGCAATTTTGCTTGGTGCCGATTTGAGCCATGCCAATTTATCCGGCGCTGATTTATCGGGAGCTGACTTGGAAGAAGCGATCCTGAATGGAGCCGTATTGCGCGGCGCTAACTTGACCGGGGCTAATTTGCTTTGCGCCATGATCGAACAAACCGTTTGGGATGGAGCTTTGCTCGATCGCGCCTGTCTCCAAGGCACCCCCCTGAGCCTTTAAATTTCAACAATGTTGTTTTGAAGACAGACAAAAAACAAGATCTGCTTATGATGTGAATAAGCACAAGCTATTTTTACATTTCTTAATATGAGGTTATAATGGCGACTGTAGATGAGCAAACGAATAAATGGTAGCAGCTTTGTTTAGCGGTACATCCTTTCAAGGTCAAAGTGGCGATCGCCTTGTTAGTAAAGTAGCAGGAGCTGCGATCGCAGCCTTATTCAAGCGTTCTGAAAAGGCCGAGGCCAACATCCGAGTCGAACCAGTAGCCAAACTCTTGCAGGGAAGCATCGACGGTTTCGACTTCGTTGGCAAAGGTATGTTGATGTACAACGGCCTTCGCATAGAAGTGATGGAACTCTATCTGCAAGCACTCTCCATTGATTTTGGGGCGATTTTTGCAGGTCAAGTGAAATTGCGGCAGCCTACCCAGGCAAATATGCGAGTAGTCTTAAGTCGATCGGATTTAACCACCTCATTCAATACACCTTTTGTAGTTGAAAAACTCCAGAAGCTGAAGTACCAAGAGCAATCTCTGCACTTTCAAAACACTGAAGTCAGCTTCGGAACCGACAAATCAATTCGGCTTCAGTCCGAAATTACCGTAGGCGAGGCCAGCGAACCGGTCAAAATAGATATTACAGCTCAGTTGCAAGTAGAAGACAGACGCAAAATCCAATTTGTCAGCGTTACTTACGGCGGTGACGAGCAAGCAGTAGACTTGGGCCAAGCTATAATTGCCCACGTAAATAACTTGCTAGACTTAGACAAATTTGCCTTAGAAGGCACTCAACTGCGAGTAGACCGCTGCCGAGTTCAGAACGACGAGCTGGTTTTCTACGGTTGGGCGGGTATCGAACAGTTCCCCAAAGGCAAGCGCTAAACCTCAGCCTGCTGAGGTTTACCCAGCCATCTAGTTTGGAAAAAGAGCATTTTTTAGTTAGCAAACAACCCGCACCGGCGGGTTTTGCTTTAGATTTTAGATGGGAAGAAAAATCTAGGATCTAAAATCTCGCATCTAAAGTCGATCGACGCAAAATCAGCACTGAGGTTGATTCGATCTGGCAAATTATTTTGATACATTTAAATAATAAATTAAACCACCCTCAAGAATAAAGATGCTCGGATTTTATTTATTTTGTATCTACGTTGCAGTCTTGTCCGTGTTGGCCGGGCCGAACCACCGCCGGTCTGAGAAATGGTGGGTAGAAATTGTCACCGATTTGCCCCACTGTACCTACTATTTTGGCCCCTTCGACACCGACAAAGAAGCTTCCAGCAATATTCCAGGCTACATCGAAGACTTGGAAAGCGAGGGAGCTAAAAGGGTTAGTATCCGCATCAAACGCTGTCAGCCTTCGCATCTTACCATTTGCGAAGAAGAATTATCAGCAAGTGTAGAGATTTAAAAAAGTTGAGTTTTGACTTAACTCAAACCTCAACAATAATATAAACACACTCTTCTTCTAGTCCTTACCTTGCGGACTTTGTATGTCTAGCAGTCACTTACCGCCACCCAGCCTAGAACTCTTCTCCACCAAAATGCTGATTTGATGCAGCACTTACTCTCAAAAATTACCTGCGTCAAATCAGCACTGAGGATGAGGCGATCGAGTTATTTGCCCGGATAAGTTGATAAGAGTAAACACTACTTAAGTATTCCCAGAGGTAAATATGTTTGAAATCTCTATGTTGGGTATGTTTTTCACGGCTTTTTGGCTACTAGCTCAACCTGCTAGCAGCACTCGACGCGACGAATGGTGGGTAGAAGTTGATACAGATTCGCCAAAGCGTACCTATTACTTCGGGCCCTATGACAGCAGACAGGAAGCTTCCGACAACTCGAACGACTACATCCGGGACTTGGAAAACAAAGGATCTAAAAAAATTAGCATCAACATCAAACAAGGTAGCCAACCTACTCAGCTAAGAGCTAGCGAAGAGTCTTGAGAAGGTGGGAAAGTGCAAATTACGGGCGAAGAAAAGTTGACTTATTAACAGGGTATTTTTCAAATGAGATCGCGCTTGCATACAGTAGGGACACAACAATGCTGTGTCCCGATGAAATAGTTAAGAAAGGGTATTATCTGCGTCCGAGAAATGCACGTTTTTTCAATTAAAAAAGCAGGAGTCCCGCAGTCTAACGGTACTCCGGTGAGTGACGGGAGGAATGCGCGTGAGGCTCAAGAGCTGAACGAATTATCTATAAAAACAACAGAATTTATTCCATACGTAATACAATCTTGTCATGAAACAAGTCCTGACAGTATCTACAATTATTTATGTTATGCCTGGGAATTGTCACCCTTGATTTAAAACATCGGTTTTAACTAGATAAAGAGAAAAGCCGATCGCCAAAAGATACAATTAAAGTGCGATCGGCTAATTGCGAGATCCATTTTTCCGGTATACCAGATTCTCCGTAAAAAGCCCCCGCCAACTGTCCGTAAACCGCACCAGTTGTATCCGCATCGTCGCCCAAATTCACAGCCAACAAACAGCCTTCGGCAAAAGAAGAACTGTTGTAAAACGCCCAAAGTGCCGCCTCCAAAGACTTGACAACATAACCAGTACCTTTAATTTCAGGAGGTTGTCGCAATTTAAAAGAACCCGCCGCAATCTCATCAATCTCTGCTACCAGCGGATTTGCGGCCCAATATCCCGAAATAGGACAATATCTTTCCGACAGCAACACATCTTTAGCAACTCCATTCACCGCCCCCGCAATTAAAGCACCCAAATAACGGCAAGCATCCACACAAGTAGCAGCACCGTGAGTAGTTCTCGAACTTTCTCCAGATTTTTCTATGACTTCCAAAGGATTTGTAGCATAAAACAAAGGCACGGGAGCCAAGCGCATAATCGAACCGTTGCCAGCAGTCTGAGCATCGGTAAAACCGCAGTAAGGTTTTCTTGTATCTTCAAACTTCCAAAGAGCTTGCTGAACCGTATTGCCAATATCAAAACACTCGCCCGTACTGCTCAAATGTCCGTCTCGCCACCACCGCAAATAAGTTTCTAACTGATGGACTGGATCGAAACCTTGCTTCTCAATCAAACTTTGGGCCAAACAAAGCGCCATCGAAGTATCATCCGTCCACTCACCCGGTTGCAGTCGAAACGGGCCACCGCCAATCATATCGTTAATAGGTGTAAAAGTTCCGGGGCGACAGAACTCTAAACTTGTTCCCAAAGCATCGCCAACTGCCAAACCGAGAAGACTGCCGCGATAACGTTCAATTTGTTGCATAACGTAATTAAAAATCAATAATTAGTAAGCCCGTTATTATTGAATTATCATATAGCAATCCTTGCAGGAGTCGTGAATTTTTTACCCCTCCCCAACTCTCCCCGAACTCGCGGGGACGGAGTAAGAAATTCACAAATGATGCGAGGATTGCTATAGCTTGTCAAAACTATTTCTCTCTTCTCCTCTCTATTCTCTTTCTCTGTGTCCTCTGCGCCCTCTGCGGTTAATAAAAAAAATCTTGTTCACAAACGAAGCTGAGCCAAAAGACCGATCGAGCTAATATTGATGTTAACCTGTCCCTACCTGAACTCAGACCTGTCCATGACACCCGATGCCACCGCCGGAGCCGCTGCCGCCCCTCAATCAACACCCGAAGTCAGCTTGGAGCTGCAAGTCAGACTCAAAACCGAAGATGGACAGCTACTGTTGCTACTCCCCCCAGAAACCAATAGCGAACCCGCAACAGCCTCCGCCTCGACTTGGACTGAACTTTGGCAGCAGCTAAAAGTCAGACTGAACGCAGGAGAACGCTTTTGGCAGCCAAACGCAGAAGTACAATTGATGGGGAACGATCGACTTTTAGATATCCGCCAACTGCAAGAAATCGCCGATGCCCTCTCCGAAGTGGAACTGCAACTCAAACGAGTCCACACCAGTCGCCGCCAAACCGCCGTTGCCGCAGCTACAGCAGGCTATTGTGTAGAACAGCAGCCTCCGGTTTCTTCCCTGAATAAAGCCGCCGCTGAAAAACCGCAATCGCTGGCGGAACCTTTATATTTGCAGATGACAGTGCGATCAGGCGTAGAAATTCGCCATCCGGGCACCGTCGTACTTTTGGGAGACGTAAATCCCGGCGGCTCAGTCATCGCCGGAGGCGATATCCTAGTTTGGGGCCGTTTGCGGGGAGTCGTGCACGCCGGTGCCGGTGGCAACACCAAAAGCGTGATTATGACCTTGCAGATGGAACCGATGGTGATTAGGATTGCTAAGTATGTTGCCAGAGGCCCAGAAACCTCACCCGCTCAGTTTTTCCCGGAAGTCGCCTATGTGACGCCCCAAGGGATTCGGATCGGTAGAGCCTCTGATTTTGACAAATCGCAGTTAGTCGGGGGTAATGAGTAATCGGTAATTGGTAATTGGGAATTGGTAATGGGTAATTTGTAATACTATTTCTCTTTAAGCCTGCACTTGATAATTTTTCCCTTGGCTAAATCAGCCACTAAAGGACGATTTTAAAATTAAGCGCAGCTTCATATAGAATTAGTATTACAAGGAGAGTTTTTAGTTTTGAGTTAATTCACTGAATAACAGATTGCTGCCAAATTGCCAAATAATCGTTGCTAATCATCAACCGATAATAAGACCAATTACCCATTGCCAATTACCAATTACTAATTACCAATCACAAATCACAAATTCCCAATAAATCTAAAATCGCTTATGGCTCGCATTATTGTTGTTACATCAGGGAAAGGCGGGGTAGGAAAAACCACCTCCACAGCCAATCTCGGCATGGCTTTAGCTAAGCGGGGGCGCAACGTTGCCGTAATTGATGCCGATTTCGGTCTCAGAAATTTAGACTTGCTGCTGGGCTTAGAAAATCGGATTGTTTACACGGCATTAGAAGTTCTCGCTGGAGAGTGCCGATTAGAGCAAGCTTTGGTGAAAGATAAGCGGCAGCCGCGCTTGGTGCTGTTGCCGGCTGCCCAAACTCGGATGAAAGATGCCATCAGCGCCCAGCAAATGAAGCAGCTTGTGGGGATGTTGGGAGCAAAATACGACTATATTTTGATCGACTCTCCTGCTGGAATTGAACAAGGTTTTCAAAATGCGATCGCGCCGGCTCAAGAAGGGATAATTGTCACCACTCCCGAAATCGCTGCTGTCCGCGATGCCGATCGAGTCATCGGCCTGCTGGAAGCCAACAACGTCAAGAAAATCAACCTGATCGTCAACCGGATCAGACCCGCAATGGTGCTGGCAAATGATATGATGTCGGTGCAAGACGTGCGGGAAATCCTCGCCATTCCGCTGTTAGGCGTGGTTCCCGACGACGAGCGCGTCATCGTTTCCACCAACCGAGGCGAACCATTAGTATTGTCGGAAACTGCCTCTTTAGCTGGAACTGCCTTCGACAATATTGCCCGCCGCTTAGAAGGCGAAAAAGTTGAATTTCTAGATCTCAATCCCCATCGAGAAAACTTCTTTACTCGCCTCCGCAAGTTCTTAAATACTAAAATTATGTGATGTGCTGCAATATGGGCGATCGATCTTTAACAGCAGCGACTTCATCAAAAAAACTAGCCCAAATTTTCCCCCAGTGACACCAGTTCCCAAAAAGAATGAAACTGTAGGTCAACTTTAAACCATTAGGGAATGAGTGATTCCCCAATCGAAAATCGAAAATCGTATAACGTTTTCTATGCCTAACCCTTGACAAATCAGCCTGACCCATGATACACACACTTCTCGAACGACTTTTCCCGCGCACCCCTGACAACAGCCGCGACGAGGTAAAACGGCGCCTCAAACTGGTTCTAGCCCACGATCGCTCAGAACTCAGCCCAGAAATGGTTGAGTCGATGCGCCGAGAAATTCTAGAGGTGGTGTCTCGCTACGTGGAAATCGATACCACTGGGTCTGAGTTCTCGCTGGAGAGCGACCAGCGGGCCACAGCACTAATTGCAAATCTTCCGATCCGGCGAGTCAGGATCGAGCATCCACCGGAGAATTTGCCCAAGAATTTGCCCCCGAATCGGCCCGAAAATCGACCCGAATATGTACCGGAGTATGTAGTCGAAATTCTCCCCGACACTACGGAGTGATAGGGATTGAGATTTTATTGTCAGGCAAAGAGTTCGATTCGAGCCGATCGGCATTTAAATTAAACTATAGCAACCGCTTTCGTCGGTTAGAAAATAGACTACAATTAGTGGCCAGTTTTGCAGAGCGATCGCGCCGACTTTTGGGCCCAAACTGTACATTTATACATCCTTCATCAGGTCATCCGAGCGATCGAGTTAAATGGCATGAAGAAAATCGAAGCCGCTCAAGAGTTGGGAATCCGTCGCAACACCATCGACGCCACAAGTCGATGGTATTGCATCACAGGAGACTTCCAAGCGGAGGGCCTTGTGGAAACGGCCTGGTAATGGTCACTTGCATCACAAAACAGAGTCAAGTTCCGAGAGTTCAAAATACACAAGCACAATAACCCAAGTTGAGAATACACAACTGTGGGAGGCAGGGCATGATTACTTTGTACTCAGACCCAAAAAATAATTAAGAGTTGTCATCCCTATTGACATCTGCACAGTTAGCTAATATTCTTATTATTTAAGATTAAAAATTCTACAACTATTTCCAGCAAAAACTTAAAAAAGTTTTCAAGTCCGCGCCTCCCTCCATAACCACTTCTAATAAAGAGGAAGATTGAATCATGGCAGTATCTCTGAGCAAAGGACAACGGATATCGCTTGAGAAAATTTCACCCGGTCTCTCAGAAGTATTCATAGGACTGGGATGGGACGTTAAAGCTACAGACACGGGCTCTGACTTTGACCTAGACTCATCATTGTTCCTCTTAGGTGCTAATGAAAAATTAATTTCTGACAATCACTTCATTTTTTATAACAATCTCACAAGTCCAGATCCAGACAAATCAGTGCAGCACCTGGGAGATAATCTCACGGGGGCCGGCGAGGGGGATGATGAAGTTATCAAAATCAACCTCAAAAAAGTGCCTAATGATGTCCAAAAAATTCTTGTAACTGTAACCATCCATGAAGCACAGCAACGCCGTCAAAATTTTGGTCAGGTGCAAAATGCCTTCGTGCGGCTCGTTAATGCCCAAACACAACAGGAAGCTGTTCGCTATGACCTGGTAGAAGATTATTCCATAGAGACAGCGCTGATCATGGCTGAACTTTACCGGAAAGACGGCGAGTGGCGTCTCAATGCAGTGGGATCAGGTTATCAAGGTGGTTTACAAGCATTACTCGATCGCTATAGCTAAAAGGTAAAACACATGGGAATTAACCTACAAAAAGGACAGCGCATCTCGCTTTCCAAAGAAGCACCCGGGCTAACAAAACTGATGTGCGGATTAGGGTGGGATGTGGCGAAACGCTCCGGTGGAGGTTTGTTTGGGGCTTTTAGCAGTGCTCCCGATTATGACCTGGATGCCTCAGTGATTTGTTTAGATGGAAATGACAAAGTGAATGATATGACCAATATCGTTTATTTTGGCAATCTCTCCCACCGTTCAGGAGCTATTACGCATCTAGGTGATAATTTGACTGGAGCGGGAGAGGGAGATGACGAGCAAATTCTCGTCGATTTATCTCGAATTCCCTCGCAAATTGTCAAACTGGTTTTTACAGTTAACATTTACGATTGCATTGCACGCAAGCAAGACTTCGGACAAGTTCAAAATGCGTTTGTGCGTTTGGTTAATACGTCTAATAATCAAGAACTTGCAAAATACAACCTCTCAGGTTCTGAATACAAAGGCATGACGGGGATGCTGATGGCAGAAATCTACAAGCATAATAATGAGTGGAAAATGGCAGCCATCGGTAACGGTGTTAAGGTTAATGGGTTACAGGAACTTGTGAAAACCTATGCTTAACAACTCCTTCGGTACATAGATGCTCCTTACTTGCTGGAATCAGAAGTGGACAACAACGATGAATACCCTTTGTTTTGTTGAAATACCTGAAGTAATCAGCGTAATTTACATGAGATGAAAAATACGTTATGTTACGAGAAAAAATTCCTACACTCAGTCAATGTCGCTGTACGATCGCCTAGACTTAACCAAACACAATCGCAAGCTAAAACTCCCCCTCTCTCAACGGCTAAATCTCACTAGAACCCCCAAACTCCGCTGTCACGGCTGTCGTTCCCGTACCCAGCCTCAGTGGGAGTTTTGCCCTTCCTGTGGAAGAGTTCTAATTGATAATGATAGCGATTTTCGCCGTTGTATTTGGGTAGATTTATCAGGAATGGATGTCGCACCCGAAAATAAAGAAGCGATCTTTTCCTTACTGATGGACGCTTTCTCCAAACTCTACGGCGCATTTAGAAGCGTCAAGGTATTTTTGACCTCCGATCCCCCCGATCGCAAAGAGTGGGGCGAAGATTTTACTCATGTTTATATATTCGTTGATAGCCAGCCGGTTGACTATCTCGGCGTGGCTAGCTTCAAATCGGGAATGGTTACAGATCGGGCGATTATTCGGATCGATCAAGTATTCTATGCTTCTTACAATGCCAGCCTTAGTCTCAATCAACTATCTAACTTAATTGCAAATACCATTGCCCATGAAATAGGACATACACTAGGACTCGATCATTCTGCACTTCCGACCGATGTCATGCACAATGGACTCCTTCATACTGTTCATAGTTTAATGCCTCCCTCATTTCACGCAGAGCAAATAAACTCCATGAACAATGCTATTCGCAGATATAAAGCCTTGAATAATTGATGGGCTAGAACCATAAAATAGCTGAATTTAGAGATCGAATTCCCCTGGATTAATGCCTACAGCATGGCAAGCTTCTTTGACAACCTTCTTTTCATCTTTGTCAAAATTACCATCCGCACCACCGATAATAATGCCAATTTGGATGACTGCACGACCTTGGTCTAGTTTTTTATTAAGTTTCCCTATCGCTTGGATAGCCTCAATTTTACCAAAATCGAAGTCTTGTGATAGCTTCTCACAATAAAAATCAAATTTTTGCTTCAACTCCGACGCCGGAAAAATTTGGAGTGTTTCATTGGAAATTATTAGAGCCGCCGTTTTTTGTCTTTCCTCGGTATTGATAGTGCCATCAGCAGCAGCAATCAATGCACAGATGGCCATTGAGGCTTCAGCAAACTCATTATTTTTAAACTTGGAAATGTTGGTTTGCAGAGAATCGTTCATTTGCGATACGTTCTGCTTTAATTTCTCCCAGAAACTCATTTTTTCTCCTATTTGGTGAATGAGATATGATGTTTGCGACCGGAGTCCGAGTAATCTAACCTGCTCTTAACTTGCCAAGCAATTGCCGGCTCCTGTAAGACGCTCAAGTTTATGGATTATACTTCTGTAGTTTATCATGTTTCTTGAGATTTTAGATTAATCAAGTCAATTTTCATAACTAATCGCTCTTTCACAGGTTTTTTCGTGGACTATCTTACTTAATAACTAATCGCTCTTTCCAGAGGATCTTGTAACTGAAGTTCTAAGGGTCGATCGGAGCGAATTTCTAAACCGGGTAACTCATGTTTGACTAACATTTTTTCGCCTGTTTCAGCAGTGGCACTCGACCAAAGTACCCAGCGACTGCCAGGGGAAAGAGTGTTTAAACTTGCAGAGTTTTGAGTCAGCCAAATTATCGGCAGTTTCGACCGATTATCGATCGCATCTTCCCCAGCATTAACCGCCGCTAAAGTTTCCAAAACTACCCGGTTCCCCGAAACAAGTCCAGTCCCGGCAGTCCAAAGTTTGACGTTTAACAGGCGCTTGCTAGCATAGAAGTAAAGAGACGCAGCTACTGTCACGGCTCGTTCAAATTCTTCTGGCTGCCACGCCGCAGCGCTGTCGAGAGCAATAATAATTTCTTGACCGCCGGCTGCAACTTCTAACTCTCTCACCCGCAGTTCTCCGTAGCGGGCGCTGGTGCGCCAGTGAATCAGGCGGGTGGGGTCTCCGTGGCGGTAAGGTCTCAGGTTGCGGGTGAGGCCTTCGGTGGCAGTTTGCGATCGACTGCGATTGTAAAATTGCGGGCTGTCTTCTTGACCGATGCGATCGATCAAAGGACAAGTGCTCAACGGCAAAACCTTTGGATACACAACCGCCACCGCTTTGACTGCGCGGCTGCGTCTGCACCAAAACAACCCTAAAGGTGCCGCCGTCCTCAAGTTTATCTCTTGCCAACGATAGACGCCGCGCTGCCGGACTTCCAGATAGTATGTATCCCTGTATATACTGTTAGGCTCTATGACTTCGATCGGGCGGACAATCGGTTCTCCCAATACAAACGGCAAGATGTCTATCACTTGCAACAAAGTCTTAGGTTGGCGGGCGCGATTTTCGATTTCTAGTTCGACGGTGATTTGATCGCCCGCACTCACCGGTTCGATCGGGCGGCGACGGACTTCCAAGGAACGGAGCGATTTTCCAGGCAAAACCGCCGCTACTCCCAACAACGCCAAACCCCCACCGCTGAGCACGTACAGCCACCCAGACATTGTATTAGTTGCCGACCCAAAAAAGAAAACCGTCATCCCCGACAGCAGCCAACCCGCGTAGGCAGGTGTAACAGCGCGATTTTCGAGCCAGTCGGCAATTTTGTGACCGATGTTCATAGGAGTTAAAATTGTTAATTACTCGATCGCCCCATCAAGCCTAATTGTAAAATATTCTCAGCATTTAACACCGAATTAGCTGCGAGCGATAAAATTAGAAATCGGGCCTTTTTTCGCAATTAATACATTGACCGCGCCCAACAACGGATACAAGCCCCAACACTCGCTTTGTGGACATACCCCAATTTTAGAGCTTAGTTCAAGCTCCCAGATTAATCTGTCGAGTAAATCTAAAATCTAAAATCTAAAATCTAAAATCGATTGACTGGAGACCAAAAAATGAACCCATTAAACAATCCTACACCCGTTCAACCAGAGGCTCAAGGCCGCCGACGAACACCGCCACCGCCCCCGCCCTTGGCTGCAACTCCCGCACCGCCTCCAGCGCCGAGTGTGCCCCCCGCAGCCCAGCAGCAGCGGCCTGTTGAGACACCCGTCAGTACGATCGAACAAATGGTCAGAGATGCCCATGCAGCGAGCGCTTCCGACATTCACATTCGAGTCGGCCAACTACCTCGATTTCGGATTCGGGGCGTGATGCAAGTAGCAACTAACCACCCCAAAGTAACCCCAGAAATTTTTGAAAATTACCTAGCCGAAATTCTCACCCCCGAACAGAGAAAACAGTTTGCAACTACCAAGGAATTAGACTCAGCAATTTTTTACCCTGGCTTCGTGCGGTGTCGGCTAAACTGTTTTGATTCCCTCAGCGGCGGTGCCATAGTATTGCGGTTGATTAGTTTGGAAATACCTACTATCGATTCCTTGAGGTTGCCAGAAGTTCTCAAAAATATCATTTTGCGATCGCAGGGATTAATATTGGTTACGGGGCCTACCGGTTCGGGGAAATCCACAACTGTAGCTGCGATGATCGACCACCTCAATCAGATGGAGCAAAAGCACGTAGTTACAATTGAAGACCCGATCGAATTCATTCATCCTTCTAAAAAATGCTTGGTCAGCCAGCGGGAAGTCGGCTTGCATACCCACGAGTTTCAGCAGGCTTTGCGCGCAGTTTTGCGGGAAGATCCCGATGTAATTCTGATCGGGGAAATGCGCGACAGAGTTACCATCAATACAGCTTTGCAAGCAGCTCAAACAGGTCACTTAGTATTGGGAACTCTCCACACTCGCAGTGCCATTAACGCTATTAATCGGTTGTTGAACCTCTACCCACCTGAAGAACAACAGGCGATGCGGCTTCAAATTTGCGATTCTTTAGTAGCGGTAATTGCCCAACTTTTGCTGCCAACAGTTGACAACCGTCGGGTAGCAGTTCACGATATTTTGGTGAATACACCTGCTATGCACGATTACTTGATGAAAGGTGCTGATGATGAAGCTTTCCGGTTGATGGAACATGATACTTACGAAGGAATGCAGATTATCAACCAAGGTCTTTACAAACTGGTGCTAGAAGGCAGAGTGACGATCGAAGAAGCAGCAAAAACTTCTCCTGAAGCCAGCGATTTAGACCGCCGCTTGCGGACAGGAGGCTACGATGTTGCCGACGCTCGCGGCTTTGAAGGCAGCAAAAAAGAACGCACCGTTCGCGCCTAGTAGCAGCACACATACAGGGGTAGGCACTGCAGGACTACCCCACCCCTCAAGTAACAAGATTTTGAGCAGACGGAAATATTTGATTAAGATTTTTGTGCGTATTTTTACTTAAACTTCACTTTCATTTAGTAACAAAAAATACATTTTAATTAAATAGTAAAGTGCTAGAATCAATGTCTAGTGTATTGTTAAGTTTTTTAAATGTAGACCCTACTTTACATAAACTTTAAAATTACGTGAAAACTCACAGGTTATTGCAAAGAAATAGTAAAGATATGTTCAGAGTATTGGCAGCAATCAGCAATTTAAGTATATAGTTGTAGTGACAAATTTTCGACAGAAAACATTCCGACTTAGCCGATATTTGCAGCTCGCAGAAGTAAGCAGGTTACAAAAGGGCTTAATAAAACTACAAGCCGAGCCGATCGCGTGTCTTTCCCATTAACTAGCTTTTCGTCGTCGAAAAAATCCTAAAACCCACCAGAATTTTAAAGATTCTGTTCCTCGAAAATTTGTTTAACAACGCGCTTATCAGCAACGGTATTTCTAGAATTTAAAGGAGAAAAAAAAGTGAAGAGTGCATTTAACCAAAGAGAAGTGTTTGAAGGTGCCAGCAAAGCGGAAATAATCGATCGCATCCAGCAGCTAGTTCGCCCCGGTTCCCCGGAACCCCAAGATCCTGAAATCCTCGCGGCATTACAAACTCTCACCGCACAGCTAATCTCCGCCTATCAAGCCGACGGACAATTAGAAAGCGAACCTTTTAGCGACGTGCGCGATCGCACTATTCACCTATACGCATCAGCCTGCAGCAGCAAAATCAAAGGAAAAACCATCCTCATCACCGGTGGAGAAGGATGTGTCGGTCGTTTCTTAATCGCAAAACTCCTCGAATTAGGCGCAAATAAAATCATTTCCGCAGACAACGCCCGATGTCACAACCCCGAAGAAAATCTCCCGCTTTTTACCAGAGAAGGTCGTGTAACTTTCTATGCCGCCGATATTCGCAACCTCGACGCGCTCAAACACATATTTGAGGTAGAAAAACCAGAAATTGTTTTTCACCTAGCAGCCCAACGTCAACCCGGACTAGCTGAAATCAAAATCCGAGAAACAGTTACAACCAGCCTGTTAGGATGTAAACACATCATCCAACTCTGCGAAGAATACGGCGTAGAACATTGCATCTTCTCTTCTACAGGCAAAACATCTCGATATTTTACAACCGAAGTTTACGCCGCCTCGAAAAAGTTTGCCGAATGGCAATTTGCCAAAGCAGCTCAAGAAGGAGATGTCACTTACGGGATGGTTCGCTTTACCCATATGTTAGAAAATAGCTTGTTCTGCGAGCAAATGTCCAAAAAAGTAGAACAAGGTAAAACTGTCAACGTTCACGCTCCCCACCGTTACGTAACTGCTCAAAATCTGGTCGAAGCCGTACATTTATTGCTGAATTCTTTGGTTGTGTCCGTTCCCGGCAAACTGAAGTTTGTCGCAGTAAGTAATCTCGGTTGGCCGACAGAAACCTTGGAAGTAGCTCTTTATAAAATTCTTGAATCAGGCAAAAATCTGCCGATTTATTTTCAAGGACTTTTGCCGGGATATGAAGAACCGTTTTTCCTAGGACAATTTGACTGGAAAAAGCCTACCGATATTCACCTTCTAATTAATGTCTTGGAAGATCCTTTTAGAAGTGTTAACGATGCTGGCGACATGGTGAGTGTAGAATTAGCTCCTTTTTCTTTGCCCGTATTAGATAAACAAGTTTCAAAGCTGGAAAGCTTAATCATCGATCCAGATTTCCCCGAAGTGCAAATCAAGCACGCTCTTGTCGCAGCGGAAAAAGAAGTCATTGCTTCCTCTTTTGCGTGGAGTGCGCCTGAAGACTTGTTGAAGATTTTGCAGTGGGGAATCAATCCCAAGAAATTGCAAGGTTACGGAACAGAAATCGCTGACTATAGCGAGATTATCGAACTCCTCCTGCAAGGAATTTGCGGGCGACTTAGCCAAGAAGTCTTGCACAATGCTGGAGTTACGGCAGATGAGTTTGATGACTTAGTTGAGAGTCTTTCTACCCTGGATTCGATTCAAGCAGAAGTGGGATATTTGCGATCGATATCGAGATATCTAAGAGAATTTGCACCCCCCGCACAGTTCACCACCAAAAAATCTGAACCTGTTGCTATCCGCGATGCAGCGTAGCTTGAACATAGTTTTGAGTTGGGAGATTACTTCCTGAGTTCCCACCCACAGGGGATGAGTTATATCAATTCCGGTTGCACGAGCGAAATGATTGTTGACTATTGACTGTTGACTGTTGACTGTAGAAGGAGGGGTCGAAAAACTCAATGGTTGAGTGTTGATTGTTGACTCGATTTTATGATTCCGATGCAACCGGATTTGATGTTAAACATCGCCTAAGTGTTTAGTGGATTAAAAATAGAACACGTAGAAACCTGGTTTCTTTTTGAAACCGGGTTTCTCCAGTCTGGGCTTGTTTGACGTTTAATTAAATTGAGTGACTTAACATTGTCATAATTGACATGATATGATCTTACTGGAAACCGCACAACCGCAATCAAATTAATTTTTAGTGAGGAGGCTAGTCCTAATATTTTTAGGAGGACTTAAGTTCTCACAACAAATGTGAGAAGGGTGATTGTTGGCGGGCATGATATAATCATACTTTAGATAGCGTGGCGCAGTGAGTTAACAAAGATGCAATAAGATTAAATACACTCAATGAACGCAACAAATAAAATTAAATTAAGGTACTAGAATTGTGGAAATTAATCAGCTAATGTTCCTATTGATTGATGTTGTGCTATTGGCGATCGCCCTGATCCTTCTAATTCCCGTTGCAGTTCTATTTCTAGAATGCAGTGCAGCTTTCTTGTCCGGCGAGGGCGAGACAGCGGAAACTAAAGCGCCCCGCCCCAAAGTAGCAGTTTTAATTCCCGCTTACAACGAAGCAGCAGGAATTGCCGCCACCATCTCCACCATATTGCCACAGCTAACACCTCAAGACCGCCTGTTAGTGATTGCGGACAACTGCACGGACGCTACGGCAGAAATCGCCCGTAACTGCGGTGCAAGTGCGATCGAGCGCCAAGACACACAACGCAAGGGCAAAGGATACGCACTGGATTTTGGCTTGCAGTCGATCGAATCAGACCCCCCCGAAGTAGTCATCATGGTTGACGCAGACTGCATCTGTCAGCCAGACTCTATAGAAAAATTAGCCCGGGTTGCAGTTACTGAACAAAGACCAGTGCAAGCAACTTATCTCATGGAACAGCCACCAAATCCTACTCCCAAAGATTCCATTTCTGCTTTAGCATTTCTTGTGAAAAACTTAGTCCGTCCCAGCGGATTAAAACAGTTAGGATTCCCATCATTACTAACAGGTACTGGCATGGCTTTTCCCTGGTCGATAATTCGATCGGTTTCCCTAGCTAGCAGCAATATTGTTGAAGATATGCAGATGAGTTTGGATTTGGCGATCGCCGGACACCCAACAGTATTCTGCCCCCAAGCCAACGTCACCGGGTGTTTGCCACAGCAGCAGCAAGCAGCTAAAAGTCAAAGAACCAGGTGGGAACACGGTCACATACAGACATTGTTAACTCAAACTCCCCGGCTGACAGCAGCTTCAGTCGAACAAAAACGTTTTGACTTATTGGCGATCGCCCTCGACTTATCCGTCCCTCCCCTATCGCTTTTAGTCGCGATCTGGCTAGCTGCTTTTGCCACCTCTTTACTAGCAGCAATTTTGGGAACATCCTCAATTCCCGCCGTCTTGTTAGCAGTACAAGGATTGCTGATTTTAGTTTCAATTGTCGGCGCTTGGGCAAAATTCGGGCGTGCCGATATTTCTGGCTCAACTCTCTTATCTGTACCTTTTTACATCCTTTGGAAAATCCCTTTGTATCTAGGTTTTCTCCTGAAGCGGCAAACTAAATGGGTGCGGACAGAACGCGATGTTTAATATTTAAATTGAGAAGTTTTAACCGCAGATATCAGCCGAGAAACACAGATGAACGCAGATGAACGCAGATATAATTGTATCTGCGTTCATCTGCGTTTATCGGCGGTTAAAAAAACATATATAAAAACTTAGGGATGAGAATTAAATAAAATCCACTTTTCATGACTGTTGTGGGATGGGCGTCCCGCCCGCCCAGAAAGGACGGGCGGGACGCCCATCCCACAAGAAAAAAGGGAAATTATTTAATTGACGATCCTTACAAAAAGTTCACTGCTTCACGGGAATTTCAATCACAAACTCAGCCCCCTCACCGGGCGCGGAAAAGCACATTAGCTTCCCTCCGTGTTTCTCTACCACAATCTGATAACTGATACTCAACCCTAAACCGGTACCTTTGCCCACAGCTTTTGTAGTAAAGAAAGGGTCAAATATTCGCGATCGTACTTCCTCCGTCATCCCCCGACCATTATCAGCAATATAAATTCTCACCAAGTTTTGGTCGCATACCTCAGTCCGAATCTTAATCCTTCGCTCAAAAATTGGAGATAAAGGATTTTCTAGTTGGGCAGTTGTCTCCGGTCGCCCAACTCCTAACTCCACTGCATCAATTGCATTGCTCAAAATATTCATAAACACCTGATTTAACCCAGAAGCATAACAATTTACGTTCGGCAGTTGACCGTATTCTTTAACTACCTCAACCCCATGTCCGAGTGCATCCTTTTTCAACCTGTGCTGCAAAATTAGCAGAGTCGAATCAATCCCGGAGTGAACATCCACTGGTTTCATCTCGGCTTCATCCAGGCGTGAGAAATTCCGCAGCGACAGCACAATATTGCGAACGCGATCGACCCCAACCTGCATTGATTTTAGAATTTTAGGCAAATCTTCTTGAATAAAAGCGAGGTCAATATCTTCTGTTCTAGCAACAATCTCAGGATTAGCATTCGGGTAAGATTCCTGGTAAAGCTCAATCAATCCCAGCAGCTCCGAGCTATAATCGCTAGCATGGAGAACATTGCCATAAATGAAATTAATCGGATTATTAATTTCGTGAGCAACCCCCGCCACCAACTGTCCCAAAGAAGACATTTTTTCAGTTTGAATTAGTTGAGTCTGCGTCGAGCGTAATTGGGACAAAGTAACTTCTAATTGTGTCGCTTTTTCTCTCAATTGCCCCTCCGACAGTCGCAAAGCATCCTCCGCTAACTTGCGCTCCGTAATGTCCTGTATCGTCCCAAATAACTTAATCACCTTACCGCCATCAAAAATAGCTTGCGCCTTAAGATAAATATATCTGACCGCTCCATCAGCGCGCAAAATTCTCATCTCATACTCGCAAGGATTTCCTAACAGACTAATCTGCTCTACTGCCTCTAACCACAACTTTAGGTCATCTGGATGAATTTGCTTCCTGTGTTCTAAAATAGTGGGTTCTGGTAGTTTAGGGTCAATGCCAAAAATTCGGAATACTTCCTCAGACCAAGTTAATTTATCCCCCTCCAAATCAAATTCCCAGTTGCCGAGGTGCGCCAGTTTTTGAGCTTCTTGCAGCTTAGCTTCTTTAGTCTTTAATTCCTGCGTGCGCTCTTCTACTCTCACCTCCAGCGTCCGCGAATAATCCTCCAACTGTTCCTTAGCCTCCGACAAATTAGCAACAAGTACCGCATTTTCTAAAGAGATAGCAGCTTGAGAAGAAAGTATTTTCAAAACCTCCAACCTAGTTGGAGAAAACGCTTCAGTAGCTAAATTATTTTCCAGATAAAGGAGACCTACGAGTTTGCTTTGATTCAGAATAGGAGTACAAAGCGCAGATTTCACTTGCTGCCTTTTAATATAGGGATCGTCTGTAAATAGACCTTCTCTAGCAGCCTGACTTAAAACTACATCTAAGTGCGTTTTTTCAACATAATTAATCACGGTTATTGGCAAAACCTCTGCAGGAGATACTCTAGGGCATTGTTCAACTGCAACATCCGAAGACTCCACCGATGCCGCTGCTTGAATCAGCAATTTGCCTCCCTTGGGCATCAACAGAAAACCTTTTTGTGCACCAGCATTCTCGATCGCCATTTTCATTAACTTTTCTAACAACTTGTCCAACACAATTTCGCTAGCTAACGCTTGAGATGCTTTAACAACAGTTGTCAAATCCAATAAACTGCTGTGACTGCTGCTCGTGCTATAATTAGTGCTAGTAATAGTTCTATCTGCGCCCGCTTTTGCCATCGAGGCAGGGGGTAAAGAGAGCGGATACTGTGACTCCAAATGTTTTACCTTGGCGGTTGCTCCCCAGTGAATATAGCCGTAGTAAGCATCTATTAGATAACTCTGAGCCACTTTGTTTCGACCGCGAGCCAGATAAAATTCTGCCGCTAGTTCATTGGCTAGAGCTTCTTCGTGGATGTATTCATTCTTCGATGCTCCTTTCACTGCTAGATCATAATACTGAGCTGCTTTTTCATATTGTCCCAATACTCGCGCTTTTTCAGCCTCTACTAAGTCATATTTGTGTTGATAATTTTCCGCACAGTGAAAAGCCCAATGCTTCATTTTTTTCTGAAGCGACACAACTTTTTTTAGATATTGTTTCTGTTCGGTTTTAGAAGCATTGGGGTATAAAGCTAAGAGTGCTAGCGAATAGTAAAAGTTGTGGATGGGAACATACATCATGCTCATCACAGCGTCAGAGTAATTTGAGGCTGTCATCGCATTTTTTACCGAATTGGCATAGTCTTTAAATAAATAATGGAGCCATGATTTATACAAATAAACTACAAATGCTACCAGATTATTTTTACTCTCTATTAAAGCTGGCAGCATAGTTTCTTCATTAAACATTTCGCCACTCAACAGGCAAAAATTAGCTGTTTTACCTTGCAAATTTAAGACCATTTGGGCCCCCACTCTGGCGTAACCAATCGTAAATTCATTCTTGTAATTCACCAACATTTCAATGTATTGACTCTGCTTAGTCACGACGGAATCCAGAGGTTCGCCACTAAAAAATATATAATTGCTGTAAAAACTAGCACAATAACAAGCATTGTTGACATCTCCCGTTTCTATTCCACTCTGAATTCCCTCAATGAAACCTGTAAGACTTGCTCTGAGGTGTTCCGACCACTGGCGAATAAAACCATTAAAGCTTAGTGAGATCCGAGAGTTGTGCAAGTTGGTGTGAAATCGCTCTAACAGTGCCTGAGCTAGTTGACCGTATCGGTATCCAGAATCCATATCACCTAACACTCCACAGAGAATCAAACCATACCCTACATACCCGAAACTAGACAGCGGCGTATTCCCGTACTTCAGAGAAAGAATAACCATTTTAAAGATGATCAGTGGGTACAGATCAGGTGCTACTATAAAAGCAGCAGGAGTCATATTCGTTAAAATCCTTATAGCCGCAATTTTATTAGGGTCAGTCATTGGCGGCAGATTCAATAAATCATCAATCTGCTTGTTTTTTAAAGCTAGTTTTGTCAGAAATAGCTCCATGAGAATATTCAGTTTTTTGGGGGTTTTAGGGATATAAATTCCCAGCATTTTCAAAGCTTCGAGAGCTATATCTATCGAATGTTGAGCTTGATTTTGATTAAAATAAAAAACTATTTTTAGCTCATAAACCTTAATTTTTTCTAGCAACTTTTGGGCGCGGAATATAATCACATCTGATAGCTGAAACGCTCGCTCAAAGTCGGTATTTATGTAGGACAATTCCAGCGCTTCGATATGGAGTTCCATGATTAAATCGTAGTGACTCTGCCAAGCTTCTTCAGCTAAAAGTCCTAGACCTACATTAAAATACTTGAGTGCCGCTTCATAGGCGGCAGAACTCTTAGCTTTATTGCCAGCTATGAGATTAAAGTTAGCTAATTCATCTCGCTTTGACTGAGTGGTGAGGAATTCCACTCCGATATTGAGTTGGTTGACAATATCAAAGATATTTTCTGCGATTTCTGACGCGGGAGTTGAATCCAGTAGCAGGAAGCCGATTTTTAAGTGGGTTTGTTTTTTCTGGGAGTCGGGAATGAGAGAATAGGCGGCTTGCTGTACGCGATCGTGCAAAAACCTGTAATCAATTGAGCGTTGCATAATTGCGGGATGATTTTGATTGTTTTGTGGGATGGGCCTCCCACCCCTCCCGTGTGTTTTCACGATTTCTTCATCAAGCATCGGAATTTTGTAAGCATCGCTCATTGGTAGAATTAAACCAGCTTGAAGTGCATCCCATAAATCAGCCGCCGTTTCAGGACCGGATTTTTCTCTAACAATTGCCAAATTCTCTAAATTAAAACGGTTGCCCATACAAGCCGCTAATTTTAATACTTGCTGCGTCTCCTCCGGCAGTTGTTGCAGATTCCGAGCAACTAATTCAACGACACTGTAATCTGCAATGCCAGCGGCTTCAATTTCCGTGATGTCCCACTGCCATGCACCAACAGTGAAATCAAAAACTAACAGTTGTTCTGAGTGAATAGTTGAAAGAAGTTGAGTTATAAAAAAAGGATTTCCGCCAGTTTTATTAAAAATTAACTCGCTCAAAGACTTTAACTTTTCAGTTTGATTACCCAAAGTATCGCATACTAGCTCAGTGACGCTGCTCAACTCTAAACATGGGAGCATAATGTGATGCACCTGAGCACCAGTCTGTTGAATTTTTTCGACAGTTTGAACTAAAGGATGAGTCGAATTGACTTCGTTATCTCGATAGGCTCCTATCAGTAAAAAATATCGGCTCTCCAAGTCTGTTACCAGTTCCTGAATCAATTTTAAGGAAGCTAAATCTGCCCACTGCAAATCATCCAGAAATAGAACTAAGGGGTGTTCTGCTTGGGCAAACACCTTCAAGAATTCTTTGAACAATCGATTAAAGCGATTTTGAGATTCTGTCGGCCCCAATTGTGGAACAGCAGGCTGCGAACCAATTATTAGTTCGACAGAAGGGACAACATCAATAATAATGTGACCGTTTTGACCTAGCCGCGACAAGAGCTTTTCTTTCCAAATTGCCAACTCCTCTGAGCTTTTTGTTAATAACTGCTGCATCAATGACTCAAAGGCTTGAGTCAGGGAAGCATAAGGAATATCCCGCTTAAATTGGTCAAATTTACCAGCAATAAAATAACTCCGCTGCCTGACAATTGGTTTGTGGATTTCACTGACCACTGAGGTTTTACCGATGCCTGAGTAACCGCTTACCAACACCATCTCAGTTTGTCCCCAACTGACTCGCTCGAAAGATGTCATCAAATCAGCGACTTCTTGTGTGCGACCGTAGAGTTTTTGGGGAATCAAAAATTGACCAGATTTGTCAAGTGTCCCTGGAATAAAATTTTCAATTTTGCCAGTAGTTTGTAGTTGAGTTAGACAATTTTCCAGGTCTGCTTTTACTCCAAAGGCGCTTTGATATCTGTCTTCGGCATTTTTAGCTAATAGTTTCATGACAAGGGATGAAATTATCTGCGGGACGTGATTGTTTAGTTGATGGGGAGGAACTGGCGTCACCGCAATGTGGCTGTGAATTAATTCTAGCGGGTCGGTTGAATTAAAGGGCAACTCTCCTGTTAGCATTTCATAAAAGGTGATGCCTAGAGAGTACAAGTCAGTTCGGTAGTCGAGGTCTCGGTTCATCCGACCAGTTTGCTCTGGGGATATATAGGCTAGAGTGCCTTCTAGCACCATAGTATTGCTATTTTGGTGGACTTCTCTCGATAGGCGCGTCGCCATGCTAAAGTCGGTGATTTTTACTTGTTCAAAATCGGGTGTTATGATAATATTTGAGGGTTTTATATCTTTATGAATAATCTGGTTTTGATGCACTTCTCCGAGAGTTTGAGCCACTTGAATAGCTAGTGGCAAAAATTTATGAAGTTTAATGCTTTTACCCGCTTGATGGTGCTTGAGAGATTGACCGCCACAATCTTCTAAGATCAGAGCGAAACTGTTGTTATATTTTTCTAAGCTATGGGGTTTGACAATCCCTTCGAGTTTGAGATTCGAGCTAATTTTGTATTCATGTCTCAAACGGGTAATTTCTTCTATTGTGGGGTACTCGGTATTGAGTGTTTTAATAATGACTGACGCTCGATCGGATTCCCTGACAGCGCGATAAATGATGGACTTCACACCAAGTTGAACAACTTCTGTGATTTTGTAACCGGGAAGTGTATTCATGGCTTTTATTCTGTGACGAAATTTTTAGTAAACATTGCGCTTGATATCGATCGAATCTCTGGCGAACTATACTTAAGTATTTTTTGTGACTATGGTGATTTGGGATACATTACAATTTAAGTAATTACTCATGGATTTTTTAGATAGCGAGATGCCTAAACTTTGAAAGTGCCTGAACGGGCGGACAGCCAAACATCTGGTTTGAACTCCGACTTAATCATGTACGGTCTGACACCTCACCCAGTTAATTGCCATATTGTAACAAATTCTGTGATGCCGATCGCACACATGACAGACAAATTTTTATATACTCAAAGTTTTGCTCAATGTTTGAGTCCGGTAAACAACAACGAAGGGGACGCCCGGGGCAGGAAAACGCAGGTTTAGGCGATCGAGAACATAATTAAACGTGATATCAAACACAACAATTATTGATTTAAATCACATTTACGTCGTGATTAAGTTACTAGCCTATAGATTCATTAATCAGGTGCATCACAATGGAAGAAGTCCTAGAATTGATTGAAAAGAAGAAGCAAGAATTTGCTAAAGCAGAGCTATTTGAGTTTATGCGAGACAAAAGTATAGACCCAAGACAACGCCTAGCTTTCGCTCCCTGCATTGCTCACTTTGCAATGAGTTTTGGTGAATTGAACCAGTCTATTTTCCGAGAAGAACCAACCAACGATCCTCTTCAGGCAATGATCAACAATCATA
Source organism: Microcoleus sp. B4-C1 (assembly GCF_036705285.1). Taxonomy (NCBI): domain Bacteria; kingdom Bacillati; phylum Cyanobacteriota; class Cyanophyceae; order Oscillatoriales; family Microcoleaceae; genus Microcoleus; species Microcoleus sp. B4-C1. Next base: position 91,434 of record NZ_JAUBUC010000018.1, read on the forward strand.
CTTACGAAGACGATCATCACTGGTTGTGGTTTTTAGCAGACATGGAAACACTGGGTATTAATAACAAATCCTTGAAGTTCAGCGATGCTTTGAATTTTGTCTGGAGTGAACAACTAAAAGCTTCACGGTTGGTAACATATCAAATTTTTCGATACGCTTTTGGAGCCAGTCCCATCACCAAGCTAGCAATTTTGGAAGTGGTAGAAGCATCGGGTAACGTGTTCTTGTCAGCGACAGCATCAATTGCCGAAGAACTCCGATCAATTACTAAAAAGGAGCTTATCTATTTTGGCTGTTTTCATTTGGATGTGGAAACAGGTCATACTACAGGGACGCCGGATGTGGAGCAATCGATCAAAAATATACCACTGACTATTGAGAGCCGTCAAGAGATTTTTGAGATAGTTGAGAATTTGTTTGAAATTTTCACGAAACAGATTGCTGAACTTCTGGTTTATGCAAAAACCCATAGCTTTGACCAACCTTTTACCCAGCCCCGCGAGATTTTGCAACCTTTAAAAGCTGCGTAGCTTACGAGATGTAAAATTGGCTACTTTTAGAACCCGATCAATTTTAGAATTAGACAAAATCTATTACTTACAAGGAGACCTATCATGTCACAACTTAACAGCAATTCTTCTACGCTCATGAATGAACTAGAACCGAATTTGATCCACACTTGGACTGAGAATTTGGATATCGCTCACACTTGGACTGAGAATTTGGATATCGCTCATACTTGGACTGAAAATTTGGATATTGCTCATACCTGGACTGAGAATCTGGATATTTCTCAGACTTCTCCCATAGCTGAAGATGAGAAAGTAGCAGTCGGATAAAATCTGTTGCAAACTGAAAGGTTGCACCAATGTTAATTGGGGCTTTTTCGTGGGTGGGGGCGGGTTTACTTAACCTGTTTGTACCATTTAAAGCGGTTGGTGAACCCGCCCCTACAAGTTCTTGGGAATGGTGCAACATCTCAGATAAAACCTGTTGAAAATAACTATTTAGCCTCGCTCATTTGGAGGCTGAATAGTTAGAAATATTTCTCGTAAATACCCAAAGTCAGCATCTACTATCTCTCTGTGATATGAGCCATTACGACGTTGTAATTGTGGGCGGCGGCCCCGCTGGGAGCACTGCTGGCACTCTGATCAAGAAATACAATCCCAATCTGAGCGTGCTAATCCTAGAGAAAGAAAAATTCCCTCGCGATCATGTTGGGGAAAGTCAATTGCCTCAAATTAGTGATGTGCTTCAAGAAATGGGATGTTGGGACAAAGTAGAAGCAGCCGACTTCCCAATTAAAATCGGTGCTACCTATCGCTGGGGAAGCGATCCAAATCCTTGGGATTTTAATTTTATCAAGCCTGAACAGTTTAAAGATGAGCAGCGTCCTGCTAAATTTGAGGGACAGAGACGGCAAACTGCTTTCCAAGTCGATCGAGCAAAATATGACGAAATTTTGCTGCGTCACGCGGAAGAAATGGGATGCTTAGTAAAAGAAGAAACGCCCGTTGTTAAAGTAGATAAAGAGGGCGATAGAATTACCGCTTTGCACTTGCGGCAAGAACAAATAACTGCCCGCTACTACATCGACGCCTCCGGTCACATTGGCGTGTTGCGACGAGTTTTAGGAATCGAAACACACTGCCCGACGCGGTTGCAAAATATCGCTATCTGGGACTACTGGACAAACGCTGAATGGGCCGATGAAATTGGCGTTGGTGGCACCCGCGTACAGGTAATGAGTTTGAGTCACGGGTGGATTTGGTTTATTCCCTTGGGCCCTACTCGCACCAGTATCGGCTTTATTTGCCCTGTGGAACATTACAAGCAGATGAAACAGCGGCCAGAGGATATATACTCTCAAGCCGTCAACAGCGAACCCCGCATCAGCAAGTTAATCGCTAATGCTACCAGTACCGGAAAGATTGAAACTACAAAAGATTGGTCATTTTTGGCTGATAGAACAGTAGGAGAAAACTGGTTTTTGGTGGGAGAAGCGGCAGGTTTTGCTGATCCAATTTTAGCTGCTGGCATGACTTTAGCTCACACTGGTGCCCGTGAAGTGGCTTACACAATTTTGGAACTAGAGCAGCAGAAGCACGACGGCAACTGGCTTAAATCTCAATATGACCACAATCAGCGCAGCCGAGTTAAAAAGCACATTCGGTTCGCGGATTACTGGTACGCTGCTAATGGTCAGTTCACTGATTTACAAGAGCATTCTAGGGAAATCGCGCGGGATTCTGGGTTGAATTTAAGCCCGGAAAAAGCTTTTCAGTGGTTGGCTCAAGGCGGATTCACGAATGATATTTTGGGTCAAGCTGTGATTGCTGGATTTGATTTGGGTTCTATGAAACAGGTGATGCAACGCTTCTCGCAGCAGGAGGTTCCGTGGCTACTTTCGGCATACAATGTGTTTCAGTTAGATTTATTGGATGCGGAAGTCGAGTTTGTAGCTGTTTATGATGCTGGTCAAATTAGCAAGATCAAGTGTTATGTGAAGAACGGTCAGCGATTGCCTGTTACAGGTTTATATGGTTTGCTGATTGACATTTTGGGCCGCACTCAGTACATTGAACAAATTTATCGGCAGTTGGTACTGGTGTTTAAGGAACGTTTTTCTGTGCAACACGCACGAGTAGCTCTTCATCAAGCCCTTGGTTGTTTGGAGGTGATGGTGAGTTCTGGTATTGTCAAGGCGATATTAAACCCGGAGTTGTCTAAGTTGAATATTTCCATACCTATGGAAGGTGAGTTAATTCACACTCACAGGGATGTGAATTAAGGCGCTACCAGAAAGCTTGACCCCAAACCATCTCAAATCTTAAAAAACAAAAAGTCTGAAGCTGGAAAATTCCAACTTCAGACTTTTACTAACTCCCCGGGTAGGATTTGAACCTACGACCAATCGGTTACACTTATCCCAACGTTTCCGAAGGGCGCGGACTATTTCATCATCCCTACAAATCATGTTTGTGATTTGTCGTCGGATGTCGGGCGCTATGAGATTTATTGGTTAGGCTCCTCATCTCTAGTCTCTGCACCTTTCCAGCTACTTGCGATCGTAACCGCTGCCTTTCGCCAGACTTGGCTCAAGATTGCCGCCACCCGAAGTGCTGCGGTTTCCTTGAATTCACCCGATTTTTCAGTATCCGTTACCGGATAGAGCTGCTATGTCACTAGGGCTTTTGGTTGATGCCAAAGGCTTGCATTCATTACAGCCGACCGCTCTGCCACTGAGCTACCGAGGATTGGGGGTTTTTGTTACCCACATTTACTAACAATAGCTGAACTTCCTCGATTTGGCAAGGCCTTTGAGAAACTTTTTTTTTGTCAGACAGGGAGCGGGTTTCAGCAGCTAATGCAGCCCCATTCTCAACTTGGCGAGGCGCTGCTGGGATTCTGGATCGAGGGAACTGGCGAGAAAGCGACTGGAATTTTGTTTGCGGGATTTGTGCCGGCGCTCGCTGCGGCGGGCGGTGGATTCTACGTCAGCCGCTAGTTGTTCGGCGGACATCCATTCGGCACCGTAGCCGACTACGGTCAATTGCTGCGCTCGGTCTGAGGTGGCGACAATCATGCGGCCTTTGCCTTTGACCGATCGCAACTCGTAGCGCAAACTAGCACAAGATTTTTCAATATAAGTATCTGCTGTCTGACCGAAGTCAGTGTAGTGCACTGATAAATTTTTAGTAATAATTTCTTTAACGCCGGGAGTATCTCGATAGTGGGCGTCAAACACCAGCCTGGCCTCAAAATCTTGAACGGCGCTGTAGTTAACTAAAACCTCAATCAACTCGCGGCGAGCTGTTTCGAGTTCGTCGCGATCGCGCTTCTCTCGGAGTCGAGGCCAAAGTCCAATTATGTTATAGCCGTCTACAAGTAAAACTGCTTGTGATACATAGGGTGACATGGTTCAAGGCTGAAGAGCTCCAGCACGTATAGGACATTATTTGCATTGTTCATCAAAGCTTTTGTTCAATAATATTACCTATTGATGTGTAATTGCTAGGTTACATCGCAATAATTAAACCCCCCAGAGCCAGCTTTACCTGAGTTTTGGGGGGTTAGATTCATCTATAAATTTTCCGGATTATTCGGCAGATTCCAGTGGGACGGGCGATGCCTTACGCCCCGCTTCGCTACGTACAACTGTCGGCAGGGATATTTTCTCAACAGCAGGAGTACAACCGAGCCACTGCACCGACAACTGAGCAAACTGCTGCGGGGGGCCGCTCACGCAAAAACGAGTCGGTAGCGCCGTACCAGGATTTCGCAGCCCCAAAAGCTCCAATTCTCTGGCTGCAGCCGCCACCACCCGTACCGCAGGATCGATCAATGTCACCCCAGCAGGCAAAAGCGATCGAACCACAGGAGCCAACAGCGGATAATGAGTGCAGCCGTAAATCAGCGTATCGATGCGCTGCTGAATCAAAGGAGCCAAATATTCCCTAGCCACCTCACAAGTATAAGGATCGTGAATCCGGTTTTGCTCCACCAGTGGCACAAAAGCCGGACAGCTAACCTGCCACACCAGGCAAGAATCGTCCATCTCCAAAATCGCATTTCGATAAGCATTGCTAGCAGCCGTAGCAGGAGTTGCGATGACCCCGATCCGCTTGCCTTGCTGCACCGCAGCCTGCGCCCCCGGCAGAATTACTCCCAGCACCGGGATATCAAACTCAGCCTGCACCATCTCCATCGCCAAAGCAGAACTGGTGTTGCAGGCCATAATGACCATTTTCACATCCTGTTCCACCAACCAGGCCATAATTTCGCGGACAAACTCCACAATTTCTGACGGGGTGCGAGTGCCGTAAGGCAGCCTCGCCGTATCTCCAAAATAAAGTATCGATTCGTTGGGCAATTGTTGGTACAACTGGGTCAAAACAGTCAAACCGCCCACGCCGCTGTCAAAAATACCGATTCTTTGTTGTCCAGAGTCTGTTGTCATTTGTTAATAGTTAGTTATCTGTTGGCAGTTGGCAGTTGTTAGTTGGCAGTTGGCAGTTGTCATTTGTTAATCGTTTGCTGTGGCTAATAACAGATAACCAATAACATTAATCAACAGTCAACAGTCAAGAGTCAACTGCCCACTGCCCACTGCCCATTATCTTTGTTGAAGATAAAGCAAAATGCCGCGAGCGATCGAAGCCGCCATTTGACTGCGGTAAGCTGGGTCAGAAAGCCTAGCAGCATCCTCAGCACCCGTCACAAAACCCACCTCCAGCAAAACAGAAGGCATAGAAGTCTTCCTCAAAACATAAAATCGCGCCTGTCGCACTCGGCGGTCATTCGCCCCCGTCCCCTCCAAAATACTGGCGTGAATCACCCTGGCCAAATCTTGGCCGTTATTGAAATAATAAGTCTCAATCCCATTGATATCCGGCCGACTCATATTAATCGCATTAGCGTGAATGCTGACAAACAAAGTAGCATTCACCCGTTCCGCCAAAGAAACTCTGGGATCCAGGTCGATTTCCCTGTCGTCAGTCCGAGTCATCACCGCCTGCACCCCTTGCTGTTCCAGCAGCCTCGCCACCTGAAGCGAGATATCCAAAACAATCTCCTTTTCCAGAATGCCCTGAATCCCGACTGCCCCCGGATCGCGGCCACCGTGACCGGGATCGATTACTATTACGGCGCGGCGGTTAGAAGCTTGGGGCAACTCATCGGTTCCGAAAGTCCTTCTCGGCAAAGGCTGCAAATTGGGAGTGCGAGTCAAAGGCTGCGCGCTAGCATTCGACGATCGCAACTGCAAAGACAGCAACTGCGGGTTGGGTCTTGTCACCCTGCCTACCTCTACCCCCGATCGGGGCTGCACCCAAATCACCACAGTCTCCGCATCTTCTTGGCTGGCACTAAACGATACAGGACTGTTGGCATCGAGCTGAGGAATTTCGCCCGTCAGCACACTAGAGGCGATCCTAATCCAGTAAGCTCTCGACCCCTGATCCCACCCGCTGCTATAGGAGACTTGGCGGTCAGTTCTCACCACCAGTTGCGTGCCGTTACTGGCTAAATCAATTGACTGAACTCTCGCTAAATTTCCTTGAGCTTGTCTAGCCGGAGGGTCTACCGTCAGGCGGCGGGGAACCGAGGGCTGTCGTACTACACTTCCAGGCAATAGCACAACCCCGCCCAAATTGCTCACTGACGCCCGCCACTGAGTATTAGGACTCTTCATCCGCAAAGTCACGCGGGTAACGGGCGGGTCTGTTGGCAGTTGCCGGACTTCAATCTTGTCAACCCCGTGCTGACCGTTCGTTTGAGGCTGTTGGTTGCTTAGGGCCGGAGCTAAACTCGCTCCTTCAATATCGAGGGTGGCGATGTCCCCAGCGCGACTTTGTTCAAAATTAATTTGGGGGCGACGGCCCTGGGTGCGGACTAAAAAACCGTCCGCCGTCACCTGAACGTTCTGAACTACAGTCGCCTGGGCTGACTCGGCTTGGGATGCTGAAGGTTCAACTGATAACCTTTCTCCCCCTGGCTCTGAAATCGGATTTTGAGTTTCTGCCCGCACCGGCGTTGGCAAATCCACTGTCCACTCGCTCGGAGAAATACCCCGGAATTTTACTTGCTGAGGGTCTATAGTAAACCCGTCTCTGATCTCGACCACAATTCTGGTCGTATTGTTGTCAAACTGCCCTACCCGCACCGATTCGATCGCTCCTGAGAGCGGTCTGCTGACCGAGGGACGACCCAGACTCGTCCCCGGCAAGTCGATTACCAACCGCATCGGGTTGAAGATCAGTTGAGCCTTGGGTTGTACTCCCCCGTCTGTTGTAATGTAAAGCCGGTTCTCTGAAGCATCAAACCGCCAAGATTGCAGTCTAGCTGCTTCGGCGGCTCCGGCGAGCAAAAATACACTTAAGAAACTCGGTAGTAGCCAGTGGAATTTCACGACAGTTTTTTCCTCGTTTGCGTTACTGCCAAAAGCTGGAAGGGCGCTGCTTGCCCTCAGAGGCTTTCAGCAGTTAGCCGCCAGCAGACCGGGGGCACGGGGGCCGTCAGTTGTTGGCTAAATTGACTTTTTATGCGTTAACAGGCTCCAAAATGCCAGATACCGGCATTTTTGAACTTTCCCGTATACTTGGGGGCGATCGGTTATAAGCAGACTGAAAGATTGTTGGCACAAGGGAAGGTATTTATTTTTAGGAGCAAGAAACAAGGTGTTTCTTGAAGCTAGAAGGTACAAGTTAGAAGGTACAAGTTAGAAGGTAGAATTTTACCGTTCTTCCAGGGAGGGGTTTCATAGCTCTTTAATGTTGGCGAAGCTCGTTGCAAGGGTTATAATCCGCTTTACACTTGCGTTTTGTTCTAACTTTTCCTAAACTACCTCAATAACTTAACAACTTACCTCGCGAACAATCCGGATTTTCAAGATTTAGGTAACTTTTCAATACCGCCAAATGTTAGTCCCAGACAAACTGACATATTCTTTGGCAAAAGCTTTTTTGCTAACACATTGACAGTTAAATACAACTACATATCGCCCCTGCTCTTTCTTTTCTGATTTTTTAAATCAGTGGTTTTCGGTGCTGCTTGAAACTTAGTGGGGCGATCGCGATCGCGCCCGCCAATTTAACACTATGATAGCTAGTCCATGTTTTCAGCAGTAACGGGAGAGTTTTGTGTGTTACTTGGGCCGGCAATGCTTTGTACTTTAGACTCTTTTTGAGTGTTCGATCGACAGCCAGAGCATTGGTTGGTTGACCTGAGAAAAAGTTTTGACCGTAGATATAGTAGTTATCGCAGTTGTAAAGTTTGTTGGACAGCAAAGACAATCGATCAGCTTCTGGGTAAAACCTGTGATTTGGTTTAATGACTTGCCTTTCGACTAACTGCATAACTTGGATCTGTACTACCAGTTAGAGAAGATACACTATCTTGGTGATTGTGTCAATCTCTGAGCTTCTCAAAGAAGCAACCATCAATAACAGTAGATACATGACATCACAGAAAGACGGAGACTTACTTTGCTCCATGAGTCGTCCACCTAAAATGCGACAAGGGGGCGGACGCTATAACCGAGGCGGATATATCGAGCTCCGCGAGTACCGCCAACGGATTAGCGTCTGGGAAATTGTCGCCAATAAATAAGTTGCCCGACAGGGCATCCTTGTTTTTAGGACTAATATTCATAGCCATCAGCCTTATGAATAGTTGTCAGATGTTTTGGATGCACGTCAAAACATTTGTCTCTTGCGGTTAGCTTAAAACTTGGTCTAAACCGAATTGCAATTCTGCCTGTGTAGCTTCCTGCATATTTTCCAGTGAGGACGTTAGCTTTCACCAAGTCCCCAGTTTGAAAACCCATGAAGAACTTTTGGGCCGGTGCATGACGAATGGGGAACCCAAATCTGTCGGTTCCGCAGCGCTGTCTTCTTCCGTGTCCCTTAGCCTTAATTAGCAAAGGTTTCACGCTATTTAGCAGTAGTCTTTCGGGAGTTGATTCCCCGACACAAGCTGCATCAGTCCAATGCTGTTTTTCTATTCCCCTGGTTTGGCGGTTGAATTTTGTTCGTCCCCCTGAACCCAATTCCACGGGCAGTCCGGTTAACTGTAGTCTTCTGTATAGCTCCCAACGAGTAGCATTGACGGCTGCTGCATCCAGTAGAGGTGTCTTGGCTTGGGCTAGTATCCGCTGAAGGATTTCAGGTTTTTTCTTGAGAAATTCTTCAACGGGTTTACTTCCCTTGGCTTGGTTGCAGGAATGGCAACTAAGACACAGATTGCTGACCCGATTACTTCCTCCCTTAGACTTGGCGAGAATATGCTCAACCTCGAAAGGAACATTTGTCGCACCGCAATAAGCGCACTTCCTATTCCATTTTTGCAGTAAATATTCCTTAATTTCAAAACCGAATAATTCGCCCCTTTGATATTCGATTCCAGAAATTTCAGGATTCTGGAACTGTTTTAAATCGAAACGCACCAATTCTTGAGAAATGGCGGTAACGGGACAGACCTTTCTGATTCGCCTAACCCAGGTTTCAATATTGGCAACACGGCTATCAAGAGATGGTGGCAACCATCCTGTTTTACGGGTTCTGTTTAAAAAACGGGGTTGGCGGTAACGGGTCTTTCTGTTGCGACGCCCTCTTCTGAGCGAGCTGCGAGATTCGAGAGCCTCTTTAATTTGTTGCCCTCGGTGAGCAATTTCTAATGCGTTCGTGACGCGACCAGTTTGCTCTTGAACCACGGCAATACCCGTAGTTTTGCTACCTGGGTCAATTTTGATTCGGTGACAGTGAGTTACCGAATCTTCGAGAATCCTATCCTGTAAAACAATGGTAAACGGATAGCGTTTAAAAACCTTAGCCCTCCCTTTTTTCAATAGTTCTCTTGCCCGTGCCCGGTGGCATGGGTCAAGAGGTTTCAAGTTTTTATCTAGGACAAATGTACGCATTACTGCATCACTCAATTTCTTGGTTAAGTTTGCCTCGACGATGTTAAGACTCGGTACTATCTGAGCAACACTGGCTTTCCCTTAATCACCTGTTTAATTGCTCGGTTGTAGAGCTTGAAACTGGCACGCATTTCAAGGTACGAAGTTTAACGCTTGGTCTTAACGCCTGCTAGTCAAGAACTAGCCGTCTGGTCAACAGGCTTTTTCAAGCCCACACCAGACCCTTCGGGTTGGTGTGCGGTAGTTGACGTCTAATCAACAGTGCTGCAATTCGCTCTCGCCCATAGGTGCAAAATTCCGGCTCATCCAGTTCAAAATGGCTTGATTTACTTGTTCCGGGCATTCATCCTGGGGACAGTGGCCCGCATTGTCTAATTCAACTAGCTCTAAATAATTGGGGTTGCATTCGACAAATTGGTGGGGTCGGGCGAACCGAGGGGGAATCATCCGGGTTGAGTCGAGGGGGGATATTGTTCCCCGCCCCTCTCTGTTAGGTCTGGGCGTGCGAGTTTCCCCGCACCCAGCT